>NZ_JBHVWT010000011.1:0-8146 GCF_042882135.1 Streptomyces sp. NPDC058240 | reverse complement strand
TCTTGTGGAGCGGGGGGACAAGGGAAGTGGGTGGGGGGTTGCGGTAACCCCCCCTCCGGGCATAGCGCGGGACTGGGACGCACGCCTCGCCGACCCGGGGGGGGCACCGTCTCTTTCGCGGGGCCGGTCCCACGTCCTCAGGTCACGCGCTGCGCGTCACGCGTCATGACGCGTCGCGCACCGTGCCGGTGAACACCGGTCCCTCCTGCGGTTCCCAGGATTCGTCGTAGGTGATCATTCGCATCCGCAGTGATTCCTCCGGCTCCTCGATCCCGTCACCGACCGTGGGCACGGTCACCTCGGCACTCAGCTTGCCGGCGGGCACGGTGGTCGGCAGATACGGAGCTTCCACCACCTTGGACAGCGGTCGGGCCGGGCTCGGCGACTCACCGAACGTGTCCTGCAGCCACTGCCCGTCGACGTCCAGGGTGGACAGTTCCGCCCCGTGGTCGACCGGCAGGATGTCGAAACCGACGGAGTCCATGTCGACATCGGCGACCGCGGAGAGTGATACCCGCCAGCGCAGGCTCTGCCCCTCGGTGACATGGTCCGCGACCGGCTTCACCTCGACCGTGGGCGTCGGGTCGTCGTTCCGCACGGTCAGACCGCCGAGGTGGGAGCCGACGACCGCGCCGCGGACCGCCTTGACGAACACGCTGTGCGTGATGTCGTAGCCGAAGCGGGTGTTGCCCCGCACCTCGACCGGCACGTCGACGGCATGGCTGCCCGGACGCACCGTCACCGTCCGGTAGTCGGCCTCGTCCTTGTCCGGCTCGGCGACGAACAGCCGGACCCGGCCGCTACCGTGCCCGGAGACCCGCACCGGGATGCGATAGGTCCGGACCCCGGAGTCGCCTTCCTCGACGGTCAGATGGCCGATGTCCACTCGCGGCAGCGAGGCCGCCCGAACCGGGGGCGTACCGGGGCGCCAGCCCCACGCGTCGACCAGCCAGGCCTGCCCCGACCCGCTGCGCGGAGTCAGTTCCAGGGACTTCACCCGCTTCAGGTCCACCTTGCTCCGTACGGCGGCGGAGAGCGGCACGCGGATCTCGCGCCCCCAGTAGGACGCGGTCCGGTCGCTGCCCGGCAGCCCGTCGATCCGGGCCGTGCCGAGTGCCGCCCGTCGGCCCTCGGTGTCGGTGAGGGCGATGTCCAGCCGGGTGCCGGTGGTGTTGGGCGGCACGATCAGCCGGAGTGCCAGCGATTCGGAACCCGCCACGGAGACCGGACGGGCGGGACGGATTCTCACCGCGGTACCCGGCTTCGACCAGCGCATCGCGACCGCGTAGCGGCCGGGCTCCCGCGGGGTGTCCCACATGGCGAAGTGCGGGGAGACGGCGGTCCCTTCGGGCGGCAGACAGGCGCGGCCCGGATCGGGATCCACCTGCGCGCACACCCGGCCGCCGCGCACGGCCACCGAGGTGTCCGGCAGGAACGCGGGCGTCCGCTTCCCGCCGACCGCGTGCGTGAGCACGCGTGCCGGGCCGGCCGAGGGCGCGCGCCGGTCCGAGCCGTCCAGCAGCGGCCGTACCCGGTCGTCACCCGCGACGAACAGCCGGGCCGCCGCGGCGATGTACGTGGCCCCGGCGGCCTGCTGCCGGGTGGCGCCGAGCCGGGCCTTCTTGCCCGGAGTGCACACCGGGTCCGGGGTGCCGTCGTCCCAGAAGTCGTCCTCGGCGGGTGCCTCGGCCTGCCCCGGCGTCCACTCACTGTTGAAGAAGTTGTGGTTGGCGCCGACCATGTAGACCGCGCTGTGCAGTGCGGCGCCGCTGCTGACGCCGCGGGTGCCGTCGACATAGATCTGGCCCTGGAGATCGGACACGTCGCCGTCGCAGCCCGGCAGGATGGTCATGGACGGCACATCGGGAACGGGGTTCTGCCCGAAGACGGTGGGACCGATCAGGACGGTGCCGCGAATGCGCCAGCGCACCGGGCCCCGGTAGCCGTCCTGGTCCGCCGGCGGCCGGTAGAGGCTGTCGAGCGCGGCCCGGTTGACGCCTTCCCCGCCTCGGGAGTGGCCGACGAGCAGCACCTTGGACATGTCGGCAGGCGGTGCGGCGCGCACGGCCGCGGGTGCCCCGGCCCGGTCGGCGGCCCAGCCGGCCCAACGGGCCAGATGCAGTCGCACCAGGGACGAGCGAGCCTGGGCGCCGCCGTCGTCGGCACTGTCGTCCTGCCCGTTTATCCCGTTGGCCGAGATGGAGACGGTGACGTAGCCCTGCGAGGCCAGGAGCTTCTGGTCACGCAGATAGCCCCGATGGCTCGGCACCGGCCGTGTGCCCGCCTCGCAGGGCCAGGACATGCCCTGGTCGCCCTTGGCGTTGAAGCACGTGTAGTGACGGCCGTGCAGGAACAGTGCGAGTGGCCGGCGTTCCGGTGCGCCGACCGGTGACACCACCGCGGCGCGCATCTCCACCGGAGCGGTGAAGCCGGGCAACCGCACCGACTTCAGTGCGTACTCGCCGCTGACGGTCCGGTACTTGCCCGGTACGCCGGGGTCGACGGGATTCGCGGGCAGAGGAGCTGCCGGCTGCGCCGCTTCGGCGGCCCGCCGGGCGTCCGGGGCCCGCCGGGCTCCGGAGGCGTCGAGACGGCGTCCGCCCGCCAGTGCCTTGAGGCTCGTCACGCGTCCGATGTCCGCGCCGTCGAGCCTCAGCCGGAAGGCCCGCCGGTCCCGCGTGGCCACCGGCCGGCCCAGGAGCTTGTCCCCGGCGTAGAACTCGACACGGGCATCGCCCATGGGTACCGGGTCGGGCGAGGTCCAGACGAGCTGCTTCCCGGCTCCCGTACCGGTGACCCGCCAGCCCGCCGGGAGCCGGTCGTCCGATCCTCCCCGGGATATGGAGGACGACGTGGGGGATATGGAATCGGTGGAACGCTGCGTGTGTGCCGGTTGCGGCGACGCGCGCGCCAACTCCGGCCATCCAACGGTCAGGGTGAGTACCGCCAGTGCGGCGGTAACCGTGCGCGAGACACGGATCAAGGTGGTCCTCCTGGTCATCGGCCTTCTCGAACACCCCAGAGATCCCTGGGGCCCCCGTTCCCGAAGGACGGAGAGTGAAGCCCAGGGGTTGCCTCAGCCCGCGTCGCAGTGCGCGGAACTGATGCTTCGGGGGGATGAGTTGGGCCGATGACCGATCGGAACGAGCCATGGGCCGACACACCGTCGGCCGTTGGTCAGGCGCCGATCACCGCCGCACGCACGCACATGACATCCGGAAGATGCGAGGCGAGCTGCTGCCAGCTGTCCCCGTCGTCCGCGCTGGCGTACACCTCGCCGTTGCGATTGCCGAAGTAGACACCCGCCGGGTCGGCGTCGTCCGTACAGAGCGCGTCGCGCAGCACCGTGCCGTAGTGCATCTCCTCGGGCAGGCCCGTCGACAGCGGCTGCCAGGTGCTGCCCGCGTCACCGGTACGGAACACCCGGCAGCGGTGCTCGGCGGGCACCCGGTCGGCATCGGCGTTGATCGGGAAGATGTACGCGGTGTCCGCGCGGTGCGGGTGTGCGGCCGCGGCGAAACCGAAGTCCGACGGCAGCCCCTGCCCGATGTCGGTCCAGTGGTCCCCGGAGTCGTCGCTCCGGAACACTCCCCAGTGGTTCTGGAGATAGAGCCGGTCGGGATCGACCGCGTCCCTCGCCACCTTGTGGACGCACTGACCGAACTCCGGATCCGGGTCGGGGAGGAAGACCGCGGACACCCCTCTGTTCGACGGAGCCCAACTCGCACCGCCGTCCTTGGTGCGGAACACCCCGGCCGTGGACACCGCGACGGTCACGGCGCGGGCATCCCTCGGGTCCGTCAGGATGGTGTGCAGCCCCTCACCGCCCCCGCCGGGCACCCATTTCGAACGCGTCGGGTGCTCCCACAGCGGGCGGACCAGCTCGAAGGACTCCCCGCCGTCCTCGGAACGGAACAGCGCGGCGGGCTCGGTGCCCGCGTACACGACATCGGGCGCCTCGGGGCCGGCCGGATGCAGCTGCCAGACCCGCTCCAGCGATGTCTCGGTGAACCGGGGGAACTTCACGGCTGGTTGTCCTGGTTCGACCCAGGTCCAGCCCAGGTCGTCCGAGTGGAAGACCGACGGGCCCCAGTGCGCGCTGTCACCGCCGACCAGGAGTCGTGGGACCTGCCTGCGGGTGTCGATGGCGATCGAATAGATCGCCTGCGCCTTGAAATACGGGCCGTCGAACTCCCACGCGCCACCGCGCCCGCGGCCGATGAAGAGTCCCTTGCGGGTGCCCACGGTGAGCAGTACGTCGGTCATGACCGAACCTCCCGAAACGCCGTTGTGTCGGATAAGGGTCAGTCTGCACCCGACCACTGACAGCGGCCCGCAGGGCAGCCTCCTGACACCCGGGCCCTGTTGCGTACGCGGTCTTCGCGGGTACGGTGCAGCAGACGTAGAAAGCGCTTGCCGAGCCTCATGACGTCCTCGCGCGAACCCCGCGCGGGCCTCATGGCAGAGAGACCGAGGAGCAGCTGTGCCGACCTTCGAAGGGCTGCCGGGCGCCGTCGCCGTATCCCACCTGCGGGTATACGACTGGCCCAGCGCGGACGGCCTGCGCGGCGGGACACCCCATCTCCACCTCACCTGTTCCGAGGGGTACGTGGTGGTCGGGGGCACGGGCTCGGTGCAGACCCTCACCACGTCGGGATTCCGGCAGACGCCGCTGGCGCCGGGTGCGCTGGTGTGGTTCACGCCGGGCACGATCCACCGGCTCGTCAACGAGGACGGGCTGTGCATCGTCGTCCTCATGGAGAACAGCGGGCTGCCGGAGGCGGGCGACGCCGTGCTCACCCTGCCGCCGGACCACCTGGCCGACCCCGAGGCCTATCGGGCGGCGGTCGCCCTGCCCGCCGACGGCTCGGAGGCGGATCAGGAACGGGCCGCCCGCGCCCGCCGCGATCTCGCCGTCGAGGGCTTTCTCGCCCTGCGCCGGGCCACCGAAGCGGGCGACCCCGAGCCGCTCGCCGCATTCCACCGGGCCGCGGCCGCACTCGTGCGCCCGAGATCCGAGGACTGGCGTGGGCGCTGGCAGCGGGGGGCCGCCGCCGCCTCCGAGGTGACGGGCGCCCAGCTCGACGCCGTGGCACGTGGCGACGGCGACTACCTCGCCGACGCCTGCGTGCACGCCGAACAGCCCTCCGCACACGGAAAGTTCGGCATGTGCGGCCGTCTGGACGTCTACCGGGGCTGACCGGCTCCGGCGGCGTCACGGGCGGTGTCGGCGATGGTGTCATCGGCGGCGTCGAACGCGGCGGAACGGGTCAGGACCTGGGTGGTGCTGCCGTCCTCCTCCACCATGTCCCGGACGTGCCGGAAACCGATCCGGCCCAGCAGCGCCAGTGACGCGGCGTTCCCCGGGGCCACCGTGGCATGCACCTCGGTGAGCCCGAGCGTGTCGAAGCCGTACCCGGTCAGTGCCCGCGCGATCTCGGTACCGAACCCCTGCCCCCACGCGGCGGCGGCCAGCGCGTAGACGATCTCGTGGCCGCCGACGTCCGAGGACGGCTTGATCTCCGCGTGGCCGACGAACCGGCCTTCGTGCCGAACTGCCCAGACATCGAACAGGTCCTGTGCGTACACCTTGCTGAAGATTCGCCCGAACAGGGCGCGGTCCTCGGCCTCCGTCATGGGACCTTCCCCCATCCAACGGGAGACCCGGGTGTCCTGGAACAGGGCGGCGAATTCCTCCTCGTCGTCCGGCGTGTACGGCTCCAGGCGCAGTCGTGCGGTGTGCAGGGCAAGGGCTGTCATGGCGGACGACGCTACGCAGGGCCCGGACGGTCCGCAACGCAATACCCACGGCCCCCGAGGCCGCCGTCCCCGGGCCGCGGCGCCCGTGTTGTCGGTGGCGGCCCGCACCCTCGGCGCCCTGATCGAACACCCATCGCTGCGAACTCCGCCGACCGGAACGGTCGTTCGCGCTCCGGCCCGGCTCCCGCACGACCTGGGCCGGCCCGAGCCGAAGCGCCTGTCCACATGTGTCCGGCGCAAGGTGACGTACAGGCAGACAGGCGAGGCACTGGCCCCGGAGCAGCGCATCTCGTGATGAGGGGAGGGGGTGACGTCGTCGTGGTGCCGGACCGTGTCGGTCCGACCGATCGGGTTGCGAACTCGCCGTGGAAGCCGGACTGTTCGCCGGATTTGGTTGACTGGAGTCCATGACCTCCTTCGTGTTCGAGACTGTCACTCCCGATGCGTTCGCCTACCTCGACCGGGTCGCCGCGGCCGATCTGGGCCGGTCCTACAAGAGGCACGTGCTCGACGAACTCGGAATCCGTCCGGGCGAGACGGCGCTCGACCTCGGTTGCGGCCCCGGCACCGACCTCGGTGCGCTCGCCGCGGCTGTCACCGCGACAGGCACGGTGATCGGCATCGACCACGACCAGGCCGCGGTCGATGCCGCAAGGGATCGCGCCGCGGAGCGGAGCAACGTGACCGTTCGGCTCGGCGACCTCCACGATCTGCCGCTGCCGGACCACACCGCCGACCGGGCCCGCACCGACCGGGTTCTCCAGCACGTCGCCGATCCTGTCCGAGCGCTCCGCGAGGCCCGGCGTGTGCTCCGGCCGGGCGGGCGGCTCGTCATGGCCGAACCGGACTGGGGAACCTTGACGGTCGACCATCCGGACAGCGGCCTGACACGCGCCTATACCCAGTACGTCACGGACGAAGTCGTCCGCAACGCCCGCATCGGCAGCCAGCTCGCCCGACTGGCGACGGACGCGGGATTCACCGTGCCCATGGTCGTCCCGGTCAGCCCCGTTTTCCGGGATGTCCGGGCCGCCGACGGGATTCTCGGTCTGGAGCGCACCGCGCGTCGAGCCGTCGGCGCCGGATACTTCACCGAGGAAGCGGCACGACGCTGGCTGGACCACCTCACCGACGGTCCCTTCCTGGCAGTTGTGACCTTCTACATCGTCGTGGCCGAGTCGTAGGGCGCGTTCCGGAAGTGGCGCCGTCCGCCCGGAAGGCCCCAGGCTGTACTGGGCCGATGAACTGCGCGGGGCCGATGAGACCGAGCGGGGCCGACGAGCTGTACTGGACCGATCAATCGGCCGGGCGAAGGGAAGAGTGGAGCGATGACCAGCGGGATCGAGGACGCCGAGGGGCGCGGAGCAGCCCTGGAGGTGAACCCCGTCGGAGCACGGGTCGGGATCAGGGCCGTGGCGCCGTCGGGTGAGCTGTCGCTGATCTGCACCCCCGCCCGCGCCCGGGAGCTGGCGGCGGCGCTCGCCCTCGCGGCGGACGAGGCCGACGGCGCGCGATCGGCGCAGCCCGTCACCGTCAAGGCGGGCGAGCTGCGCCGAGGGGACGTACGGGACGGCGACCGGGCCATGACGGTGGACGACATCAGGGTCGACGGGGCCACCGTCCACGTCACCTGGAAATCGGGCGCCGGGCGCAGCTGGACCCAGGGCTATGACGCGGACGCCGATATCGCGCTCCGGCGGCGCGCCGGAAGCCACTGACCCCGTCGGCCCTGTCGGCCCCGTCCCGCCGGTCCCAGGGACGTGGGCCCGGCCGGGCGGCCCGATTCCGGCGACGGGTCGAATCCGTCCCGGCCCGAGTTCTTGTACGAGAGGCATCGTAATTTGACGGGTGTCGTAGTACGGGATGTATCGTACTAGCGATTCTTCCGTACCCGTCGAAACGGAGTCCGACGTGAGTGCCCTCTTCGAGCCCTACACCCTGCGGTCGCTCGTCATTCCCAACCGGGTCTGGATGGCGCCCATGTGCCAGTACAGCGCCGCGCCGGAGGGCCCGGACGCGGGCGTCGCGACCGACTGGCACTTCGCCCACCTCGCGGCGCGCGCCATAGGGGGAACCGGGCTCATCCTCACCGAGGCGACGGCCGTCAGCCCCGAGGGCCGGATCAGCCCCGCCGACCTCGGCATCTGGAACGAAACCCAGGTCGCCGCGCTCCGCAGGATCACGGACTTCATCAAGGGGCAGGGGTCCGTCCCCGGCATCCAGCTCGCGCATGCCGGGCGCAAGGGCTCCACGGCGGCTCCCTGGCTGGGCGGCCTTCCGGTCGGGCCGGGGGCGCATGGCTGGACGCCGGTCGCCCCCAGTCCGCTGCCGTTCGATGACGGTCACCCCGTGCCGCACGAGCTGACCACGGATGAGATCCGGGGTG
>NZ_JBHVWT010000010.1:90342-227186 GCF_042882135.1 Streptomyces sp. NPDC058240 | reverse complement strand
CTGATGCCACAACCTCTCCAGGAGATCCAGACGCAGAACAGGGCCGAACAGACGACGACCGAGTGGCGCCGGAGATACGCGATCCGCGCAGGCTGAGGTCGCTGCCTTCGGGCAGGATCTGCTGGCTGAGTTCGTCCTCGCCCGGGCCTCTGCCGGAGTCCTCGATGACACCATCCGCGGCGACGTCGGCCCCGCTCGGATAACCGCCCCTTGCGGCTGGTGACGCGATTCTTACCGGCACCCGAAGTGCTGCGGGGAGGGCCCCGGAAACCTCGTGACGGCTCTCCCGTGCCCGCCCCCACATCAGCGCGCTGCGAGCAGTGCCCGGATCCGGGCGCCGCTCCGGGCGACCCTCGAATCCCACCCGAACGCAGCTCGGGCGCCTCTCTTGGGGAGGGGTGGAGGGGCCGGATGCAGTGCTCGGTCCCGTATGGCTGTCATGTGTAGATGTAGGCGCCGGGGAGGGTGACGGTGCCTGCAGCGGTGGTGATGGTGACGTCGGCGGGGCCGGGGGCGGGGCTGGTGGGTACGACGGCGGACAGGATGACGTTGGATCCGATGCTGAATTGGGCGATGGTGCCTTTGATGGTGACCATGGTGGTGGTGGACAGGTTCTGGCCGGTGATGGTGATGACGTTCCCGCCGAAGACTGGGCCGGTGGTGGGTTTGAGGGCGATGGGGTTCGGGGGTTCGACGTACTGGTAGGAGAGCGCTCCGGTGGTGATGCCACCGGCGGTGGTGACGGTCAGGGGGACGGATCCGGGGGCCAGGCCGGGTGGGACGGGGATCTCGAGTTGGCTGTCGGAGACCACGATGGGGATGGCCGGCAGTGGGCCGAACAGCACCTGGGAGGCCGTGGCGAGTTGGTCGCCTCTGATGGTGATCACGTTCCTGCCGGCTGTCGGGCCGGCAGTGGGGGCCAGGGAGTGGGCGTCGCCCCGGGGGTAGTAGACGAATGGCTTCGAGTTGCTGGTGCCGTTGGGGGTGGTGACGGTGACCGGGGCGACGCCGACGCCGGGCGGGGTGACGACGACGATCTGGTTGGCCGTGTCGGCCATGATGGCGGCGGGTGTGGTGCCGAATCTGACCGCGGTGGCTCCGGCAAGGCCGGTGCCGGTGAGTGTCAGGATGGTGCCGCCGGCCTGGGGGCCGAGGGTGGGCGACATCGCGTTGAGGGTCTGGATGACGCTGATCGTGTTGGAGCCCCTGTTGGCCACGTAGACCGACAGGCCGTTGGGGGTGATGGCGACCCCGGTGGGCTGGCTCCCGACCGGGACGGTCTCGATGACGGTGTTGGTGCTGGTGTCGATGACGCTGACGCTGTTGGACCCGTTGTTGGCCACATGGACCTGGCGGCCGTCGGGGGTGACGGCTAGCCCCCATGGGGTGTTGCCGACCGGTACGGTGGCGATGATGGCGCGGGTGGCGATGTCGATGATGCTGACGGTGTTCGCGGTGCTGTTGGCGATGTAGAGGCGGGTGTTGTTGGGGGAGATGGCCGCTCCGAGCGGTGCGGACAGGTCGGTGATGGTGGCCACTACGGCCTGGGTGACGGTGCTGATCACGCTGACGGTGTTGTCGCCCTTGTTGGACACGTACACCTCCAGCCCCGTGGGGGCCACCGCGACGCCTGTCGGCTGGTGCCCGACGGGGATGGTCACGATGACGCTGTCGGTGAGCGTGTTGACCACGCTGAGGGTGTCCGAGCCCTGGTTGGCGACGTAGAGGCGCAGTCCGCTGGGGTCGACTTTGATCCCGGAGGGGGTGTTGCCGACGGGGACCGTGCCGACGACGGTGTAGAGGTCGCGTTGGACGACGGTGACGGCGTTGGTGGCGATGTCGGCCACGTAGAGATGGGCGTTGTCCGGGGCGACCGCCACTTCGGCGGGGCCGGGCAGCGGTGCCAGCGCGGTGGCGACCGTGAAGGTTCCGCCGTCCACGACACTGACCGACCCCGAGCCGTTGTTGGCCACGTAGGCGTTCAGCCCTACCGGGCTCACCGCCAGGCCCAGCGGGCTGGCGCCCACCGGGAGGGTCAGCACCACCGTGGGAAGGGGCAGAGCCAGCGAGGGCGGACCGAGACTCGGCCGTGCGAGGGGGGAGACTTTCGATGTACTGCTCATCATGCACCTGCCACATGAGGGCCTCGAGGGGCCATTGGGATGCCGCCCTCCAGCGGAAGGTGGCGAACGCAGGAACGGGGGCGGGGCTGCCGCGCGCAGGCGCGCGACGGACGCTTCGAACATGAGCCGGTCAAGGTTGTCGCCCGCGGTGATGAGGAGTTGGGCAGCGGTTTCGGTGCCGATGCAGGGCGGTACCACACCAGCTCGGGAACCGCTTGGGCGACGAGCGGTTTCAGCTCGGTGTCGGCATCGATGACCTCCTCGGCGAGGGCCTGGTAGCCGGTGGGCGATCCGGACCGCGCAGGCTGGGTCGCTGATGGTCGTGCCGAGTCGGGAGCGGACCGGATGCCTGATGTCGTCGGCAGTGGCCGGCTCGCGTAGCCGCTCGCGGGCCTCGCTCGGTGCTGTGACGATCAGGGGGCGGATCTGGTTGATGGTTTGAACGCGGGACTTGATGGTCGAGCGGCGAACCACCACACAGGGCGCGGACAGTCTCCGCGCCGTCCGGCGGCACCGCCCGGAAGACCGATGCAGCCCAAGGACGGCCGGAGCGTCGGATGCCAAGCGGTGTCGTGTGCATCCTCACTGTCAGGTGTAGGTGAAGGGGATGTGGTTGCTGGTGCCGCTGGGGGTGGTGACGGTGATGGGTACGGTTCCCTTTCCGGGTGGGGCGACGGCGAGGATGACGTTGTCGGAGAGGACTTCGAAGCTGGTTGCGGGGGTCTGTCCGAAGCGGACGGTGGTGGCGCGGTTGACCTTGCAACCGAAGATGACGATGGTGCGGCCGGGGCGGGCGCTCTTGGGTGCGGCGGATACCAGGGCGGGCGGCAGGGAGGTGCTGTACATGTAGGTGACCGGGTTGCTGGTGCCGCTGTCGGTGGTGACGGTCACCGGGACGCTCCCCGCCCCGGGCGGTGTGGTGGCCGCGATGATGGTGTCCGAGGCCACCGTGAAGCCGGCCGCGGGGGCGTCGCCGAAGGAGACTGCGATGGCGCCGGTGAACCCGGAACCGACAGCGATGATGTCGCTGCCCCCGGCCGGATCCCCCGCCTGCGGAGCAATCGCCGTGACAACTGGCACGGTCGCGTAGGTGAAGGGGATGTGGTTGCTGGTGCCGCTGGGGGTGGTGACGGTGATGGGTACGGTTCCCTTTCCGGGTGGGGCGACGGCGAGGATGACGTTGTCGGAGAGGACTTCGAAGCTGGTTGCGGGGGTCTGTCCGAAGCGGACGGTGGTGGCGCGGTTGACCTTGCAACCGAAGATGACGATGGTGCGGCCGGGGCGGGCGCTCTTGGGTGCGGCGGATACCAGGGCGGGCGGCAGGGAGGTGCTGTACATGTAGGTGACCGGGTTGCTGGTGCCGCTGTCGGTGGTGACGGTCACCGGGACGCTCCCCGCCCCGGGCGGTGTGGTGGCCGCGATGATGGTGTCCGAGGCCACCGTGAAGCCGGCCGCGGGGGCGTCGCCGAAGGAGACTGCGATGGCGCCGGTGAACCCGGAACCGACAGCGATGATGTCGCTGCCCCCGGCCGGATCCCCCGCCTGCGGAGCAATCGCCGCAATAACCGGCGCTGCTGTCGGCGAACCGATGTAGGTGTAGACGACGCTGTCACTGGCGCCAGTGCCCGCCGTGACGGTCACCGGAACACTTCCGGTCCCCGCCGGTGCCACAACCGTGACCGCATTATCGGAGTCCACGGTGAAGCTTGTCGCCGCAACATCACCGAAGCTGACAGCAGTGACGTCAGCCAGCCCGCAGCCGCTGATCGTAACGGTGTTGCCGCCTGAATCCGGTCCCGAATCCGGGACGACTTCAGCAATAAATACTGACATTCCATTACCCTCTTTTCTCGCGGCGGGTGAATTCCGCGCACGCGCCGGATGTCCTGCACGGAGAGGCCCAGTCACCTCATCGACAGGAAAATAAGACTGCCGGGGCGGACGGAAAGAACAGTTGGAGTAGGCGACATCTGGCCTCAACTGATTGAACCGAACCCGCGAAGCCGGAGGAAGGAGTGCGTATACCCCCGCCCAAGCACAAGTAGCAAGTAGGACAATCACATGACAAGCCGGACGAATCACCACGCGCCGGGGTGCGCCACCGGTCCACCCGCTCCACGCCCGCCTGCGCATCCGATGGTGGGAGAAGCCACGTCAGTCGTGCGCCAGGGACAGGCCGACACCCCGGACGTAACACCGGTTTCACTGAAGCGGGTTCGCAGCACTTCGGGTGCCGGTAGGAATCGCGTCACCAGGCGCAAGGGGCGGTTATCCGAGCAGTGGTGGGTTGGACAGGCCGATCAGTTCTGCGGCCTGGTCCCCGGTGAGGCGGTTGCACGTGAGCAGGGCCGCCGCGAGTGTGCAGACCTTCCCCCAACTCCCAGTCAGCAGCAGGTCAGCAGTGCCTTGATGGCACCAGTAGTCGCGCAGGCGGGGACCGGTTCCGTACTCGATCTCCTGCCAGTACCGGGCAAGCAGGTTGCGGGCCTGGACCTGGTCGTCAAGACCGCCGATCTCCCACGGCGAAGGACCGCGTATCGGTCATCTCTACGCCCGTCTCACCCAGCCAGGCGGTCTCGGCCCGCACGCCGCCCGCCAGCACGACCAGCGCCCGCTCCAGAGCCGCGAGCCGAAGCTGCTGGCCAAGATTCTCGTTGGCCCCGGCGAAGCCCTGCGGATGTCCGCAGCCCGACGCACCGGGTACGGTGCTCACGCGGACCGCAGGAACGTGGACGCCCTGGATGAGGGCGAGGACGGTGTGCCCTGCCTCGTGAAAGGCAGTGGCCTCGCGGGCGTTGATGTCCCCGGGCAGATCGATGCCGCCGGCCGTGCAGCAGCATTCCGACGGTTCTGCGTACCGGGTGCAGCCTGAAAGACAAGGCGTTCGGCGGGAATGTACAGTCCCTGTCCGCCCCCGACGGCACGCCGCTGTGGGTGTCCGACGCCGAGCCGGGCTCCACACCGGACATCACCGCAGCCCGGCTGCACGCGCTCCCGGCCTTGTACGCAGCGGCCTGCCCACCCTGGCCGACAAGGGCTACATCGGCGCGGGCATCGGCATCCTCGTACCCCACCGATGTCCCAAGGGCCAGTCCGAACAAGCACTCCACGCCGACAACCGCACATTCAACGCACTGGTACAACACCTCCGCGCCCTGGGCGAGCGCGCCGCCGCCGTTCCGATGCCGCTCCAGCGGCATCGAGGCTGCGTAGCCGCTCGTCACGGGCGCGCATTAAAGTGCGATGCGAAGTATGTGCGCGTCTATCCCACGTCAGAGCAACAGGCTCAGGGTCCACGCCGCGCACTGGAAGGGAACGAAGCCGTGCATGGCGAGTACAAGGTGCCCGGCGGCAAGCTTGTCGTCGTAGATCTGGACGTCGAGGAAGGCGTACTACGCAACGTGCGCGTCGCCGGGGACTTCTTCCTGGAGCCCGACGAGGCAATCCTCTCGATCAACAGGGCCCTGGAGGGTGCCCCGTCCTCGACGGACGCCGCAGGCCTGGCGGCCCGGATCACGGCGGGGCTGCCGGAGTCGACCGTCATGCTCGGGCTGACCGCGGAGGGCGTCGGCATCGCTGTTCGGCGAGCGCTGGCCCATGCGACCGAGTGGAGCGACTACGACTGGCAGTTGGTGCACACGGAAGCGCAGGCCCCGGCCCTGCACATGGCACTGGACGAAGTCCTCACCGCCGAGGTGGCCGCCGGGCGGCGGGCTCCCACGCTGCGGGTCTGGGAATGGGCCTCGCCTGCTGTGGTCATCGGCAGCTTCCAGTCGTTGCGCAATGAGGTGGACCCCGAGGGGGCGGCAAAGCACGGAATGACCGTGGTACGCCGCATTTCTGGTGGTGGGGCCATGTTCGTAGAGCCCATGAGTACCATCACGTACTCCCTGTCCGTGCCGGAGTCGCTGGTCTCCGGCCTCTCCTTCGCCGACAGCTACGCCTACCTCGACGACTGGGTGCTGGGCGCCCTCGGCGACATGGGTATCAAGGCCTGGTACCAGCCCCTCAACGACATCGCCACCGACGCCGGCAAGATCGCCGGTGCCGCCCAGAAGCGGATCGTCGGCTCTGATGGTGGCCCTGGAGCGGTCTTGCATCACGTGACGATGTCGTATGACATCGACGCCGACAAGATGCTGGAGGTGCTGCGGATCGGCAAGGAGAAGATGTCCGACAAGGGCACCAAGAGCGCCAAGAAGCGCGTCGACCCGCTCCGCCGCCAGACCGGCCTCGCCCGGGAACAGGTGATCGAGAACATGATCGCCTCCTTCCGCAACCGCTACGGGCTGACCACCGGCGAAGTCACAGCGGAAGAGATGGCCCAGGCGGAGGAGCTGGTGCGGACGAAGTTCGCCACCGAGGAGTGGATCGCCCGGGTGCCGTAAGCACCCCGCCGGATGCCGTGTGACATCCGGCGGGAGCAAGCACTTGTCCGTGATCACGCAGGCTCGTAGTGTCTTGGCCGTCCGACCTTCGTGGAGCCCGGCAACACCATCACGTACTCACTCTCGGTCCCGGACGCCCTGGTCTCCGGCCTGTCGTTCGCCGACAGCTACGCCTATCTCGACGACTGGGCGCTCGGTGCGCTCGGCGAGACGGGCATCAGGGCCTGGTACCAGCCGCTCAACGACATCGCCACGGACGCCGGGAAGATCGCGGGCGCGGCCCAGAAGCGTGGGGTCGGCGGGGAGGGGGCCTGCTGCACCACGTGACCATGTCGTACGACATCGACCCCGACAAGATGCTGGAGGTCCTGCGGATCGGCAAGGAGAAGCTCTCCGACAAGGGCACCAGGAGCGCCAAGAGGCGCGTCGACCCGCTGCGCCGTCAGACGGGGCCGGCGCGCGAGGCCGTCATCGAGCGGATGATCGACTCCTTCCGTACCCGGCACGGCCTCACCCGGGGCAGGGTGACGGACGAGGAGATGGCGCGGGCCGACGAGCTCGTACGGACGAAGTTCGGCACGGAGGAATGGACCGCTCGGGTGCCGTGAGAGGAGTCGTGGAAGGGGAGTCGTGGGAGGGGGGCGGCCCAGCCCGAAGGCTCAGGTTCCCGTCGCCGGGAGTTCCTGCTCGGTCCAGATGATCTTGCCTTCGGCCGTGTAGCGCGTGCCCCAGCGGCGGGTGAGCTGGGCGACGAGGAAGAGGCCGCGGCCGCCCTCGTCCGTGGTGCGGGCGTGCCTGAGCCTCGGCGAGGTACTGCTGGTGTCGGAGACCTCGCAGATCAGGACGGACTGACGCAGCAGCCGGAGCCGGATCGGCCCGGTGGCGTAGCGCACCGCGTTGGTGACCAGCTCGCTGACGATCAGCTCGGTCGTCATCTCCAGTTCCTCCAGGCCCCAGGTCCGCAGCAGCTGGGCGGTCCGGGCCCGGACCCCGGCGACGGCGGCCGGGTCGTCGGGGACTTCCCACGAGGCGACGTGGTCGGCGCTCAGCTCGTGGGTACGGGCGAGCAACAGGGCGACGTCATCGGGCTGGGGCACCGGAACCAGCTGCTCCACGACCGACGCGCACAGGGCGTCGAGCGGTAGTCCGCGCTGGGCCAGGGCGCCGCCGAGCCGGGACATGCCGAGATCGGGGTCCCGGTCCCTGCCCTCGATGAGTCCGTCGGTGTAGAGGCCGATCAGGCTCCCTTCCGGCAGGGTGATCTCCGCCGTCTCGAACGGCATTCCGCCCAGGCCCAGCGGCGGTCCCGCGGGCAGTTCGGGAAAGCTGACGCGCCCCTCCGGGGCGACGACGACGGGCGGCGGGTGGCCCGCGCGCGCCATGGTGCAGTGCTGGGTGACCGGGTCGTACACGGCGTACAGGCAGGTGGCGCCGAGCACGGGTGTGCCGCCGCGCTCCTCCCCCTCGGGTTCCTCGTCGCTCAGGCGGAGCACGAGGTCGTCGAGGTGGGCGAGGAGCTCGTCGGGCGGCAGGTCCATGTCGGCGAGGGTGTGGACCGCGGTGCGGAGCCGGCCCATGGTGGCCGCGGCGCCGATGCCGTGGCCGACGACGTCGCCGACGACCAGGGCGACCCGGGCGCCGGACAGCGGGATCACGTCGAACCAGTCGCCCCCCACACCGTCCTTGGCATCCGCCGGGAGGTAGGAGGAGGCCACGTCCAGGGCCATTCCGCCGGGCAGTGAGTGCGGGAGCAGACTGCGCTGCAGGGTCAGCGCCGCGATGTGCTCGTGGGTGTAGCGGCGGGCGTTGTCCACGCACACGGCCGCCCGTGCCACCATCTCGCGGGCCAGAAGTACGTCGTCCGGTTCGAAGGGGGCAGGATTCACCGACCGGACGAAGGTGGTCAGGCCGAGCACCGTGTCCCGGGCCCGCATCGGTACGGAGATGAGGGAATGGAGTCCGTATTCGCGGATGCGCGCCGCCCTGTCGGGCTGTTCGGCCGACCACGCGTGGTTGTCGGCGTCGAGGACCGGGATGAGGACGGGTTCGCCGTCGATCAGGAACCGCAGGTCGTGGGGCGGGGGCACGAAGTCCACCGGTTCCCCGACCCGGCTGACCGCCTCCGGGCAGCCCTCGTGCACCGAACTCATCCCTGCGCGGCGCATCCTCGGCCGGGAGGAGCCGGCGAGGGCACCGGAACGGGCGAGCTCCGGCCCGGACAGCCCCGTGCCCGGGGGCCACGGGCCGGGCTCATCGGGCTTGGCGACCGTCTCCAGCAGGTCGACGATGACGAAGTCGGCGAACCGCGGCACCGCGAAGTCGGCCAGCTCCTGAGCCGTACGCATCACGTCCAGGGTGGAGCCGATACTGGCTCCGGCGTCGTTGACCAGGGCCAGGCGCTGCTGGGCATTCCACCGGTCGGTGACGTCCATCACCATGTAGCAGAGGCCGGTGACACTGCCGTCGCTGTCGGTCAGCGGGAGGTACGACGTGGAGTAGGCGCGCTTGCGGCGCGGATCGGCCCAGGTCCAGCCCAGGTACTCGTAGTCGATGACGGGGACCCCGGTGTCCAGCACACCGCGCATCAGCGTCTCGATGGCCTCGGCCTCCAGCCCCGGGAGCACTTCGCTCAGCCGGCGGCCCATGCGGTCCTCGCGCGGAATGCCGCCGAGGCGTTCCAGGGTGTCGTTCATCCAGGTGTAGCGAAGGGCCGGGCTCAACACCGCGATGCCGATCGGCGAGCCGGTCAGGAAGGCGTCCAGCACGGACTGCCCGACCGTCCACTCCGGCCGCCGTTCGCGTCCGGAGACCAGAAAACACTCCCGGCCGTCCAGATGAAAGGAGGCCGAGACCCGGAGGTCCAGCTCGACCTGGCCGCCGTCGCGCCGCCGCACGTCGGCGACGCCCCGCCACCCCACGCCCGCGCGGCAGCGCTCGGCGATCCCGGCCACCCGGACCGGGTCCTCGGGCATGGCGAGCAGGAAACCGGCGGACCGCCCGACCACCTCCGCGGCCCGGTACCCCAGCAGGTCCTGCGCGCTGTGCGTCCAGCCCACGACCGTTCCGGTGCCGGCGACCACCGCGGTCGCGTCGGTCGCCGTGTCGTAGGAGTGCCGGGAAGTGCTGGGCGGCGAAGGCTCGGCGCCGGGCGCCGACTGCGGACCTGCACACGCCATACTGGCCACCACCCATCCACTCCTTGTCCATGATCCCGCCTCCCGCGCTCAGGTGCGAGCGACCGCGGGCGGGCACGGGGTGGTCAGTCCCCGGCCCCACCCGGCGCCGACCCGATGCGCGAGGCCGGGGGCCGGTGCTCGTGCCAGCGCCGGTCGGCCTCCAGTTGGGCGGCGAGCGAGATCAGCCGCTCCTCGCTGCGGGACGGGCCGAGCAGTTGCGCCCCGACGGGCAGCCCGTCGGCGGTGAACCCGGCCGGTACGTTGATGCCGGGCCAGCCCAGCACGTTCCAGGGCCAGGCGTACGGGCATGCCTCGGTCATCGCCAGATCGGTGCGCCAGGCGCTCAGCCCGTCGAACCGGCCGATCGGGGGCGGCGGCAGAGCGGTCGTCGGGGTCAGCAGTACGTCATACCCGGCGCGGCCCCGGGACGGACGGAAGAAAGCGCCGATCCTGCGGTGCTGACGCACCTCCCGCTCCCTGGCCGCTCGTACCACCCGGCCGCCGAGCCGGGTGCCGGTGCGCAGCGCGCTGCGGGTGCGCGGGTCGAGGAGGGCGGGGTCGGGGTGGCGGGCCGCGAGTTCGGCGATCCCGGCGGTGGCACGGGGGACGAAACCGAGGCCGATCAGCCCGTACTGGGGTCTCGCCTCCTCGACGTCGTGGCCCAGTCGGGCGAGGGTCTCGGCCAGGGCGAGGACGGCCCGCCGCACATCGGGGTGGGGTGCGGAGCCGGTGAGGGTGAGCGGGGGGCGCCAGGCGAGGGCGATGCGCAGTCGGCCGGGGTCGCGGCGGGCGGCGGTCGCGGCGGCGACGGGGGGCGGCCGGTGCGGGTCGTCGGGATGGGATCCGGCGACCGCGTCGAGCAGCAGTGCGGCGTCGGCGACGGTCCTGGCGAGCGGCCCGTTGACGGTCAGGCCCTGGAAGGCGTCGATGTGCGGGTGGCCGGAGATCCGGCCGCGCTGGGGCTTGATGCCGACGAGATGGGTCCAGGCCGCCGGGATACGGACGGACCCGGCGCCGTCCGAGCCGAGCGCGGCGGGTACGAGACCGGCCGCGACGGCCGCCGCGGAGCCGCCGGACGAGCCGCCGGGGGTGTGGCCGGTGTGCCACGGGTTGCGGGTGGCGCCGAAGGCGGGGCCCTCGGTGAACGGCCACTGGCCGAGCTCGCAGGAGTTGGTCTTCCCGACGATCACGGCCCCGGCCGCCCGCAGCCGGCGTACGGCCTCGCTGTCCGCGGTCGCGGCGGGCAGATCGCCGTCGCAGCCGAAGTAGGTCGGCATCCCGAGGACATCCGTGTCGTCCTTGACGGCCACCGGCACGCCGAGCAGGGGCAGCCGCTCCCCCGCCGCGAGCCGTCGGTCGGCCTCGGCGGCCTCGGCGAGCGCGGCCTCGGCACGCAGATGCCTGAAGGCGTTGAGGGTGCCCTGGCTCGCTTCGATACGGCGCAGCGCGGCGGACACCTGCCCGACCGAGGTGGTGCGGCCCTCGGCCAGCTCCCGTGCGCTGTCGGCCAGCCCCGTCGGGCCGGCCGGTCCGGTGGTTTCCACGGCTTCCGTTGAGGACATGGGCTGACCGCCTTCCTCGTATCGGCAGAGGCGCGCAACGCGTCTGTGGGCCCGAAGCATCTGTGTGCCTGAAGCATCTGTATGCCCGAACGAACTTACCGGAGGGTAACGAGTAGCGAGCGGTCCGCTCAACCGTTCGGTGGAATGTGGCCGGGCATCGCTCCGGAGAGTGTCCGTGCCGCTTGCTACGTTCCCCGGTGGAAACGGGTGGCGAAAGCACTGTTGGAGGGGTACGTGGAAGCGGAGTTCGAGGGCGAATTCGAGACTCACCTGACGGTGCGGTTCGATCCCCGGGCCGACGGGGCGGAGGAGGGCGAGCGGCTGGCGCGCTGGGCGGAGCGGCACGGCCTGAAGCTCACCCGCATCGTCCTGGACCGCGGTGCCGTGCCCGACCAGCCCATGCTGACCGAGCAGGGGCGGGGTTCGCTCTCCCGGCAGCGGGCCGCCGCGTGGCTCCGGGCGGACGCGCTGCGCGCAGCGGGGTTCCCCGTCGTGCGCGTGAAGATCGAGGCCGCGCCGTGGAACGAGGACATACCCCGGACGGCCGACGAGGCCGCCGCGCTGTCCCCCGACTGCCACTTCGAGCACCACGTCAAGCTGCTGCTCTCCGGCGAACCCGACCTCGCCGCCGCGCGGGCCGCGGCCGAGCGGCACAGCGCGCACCTGTCGCACAACGCCCGCCGCACCGACGGGCAGGGGCGCCACGAGCGGTTCGTCACGCAGCGCTGCCGCGCGATCGGCCGGTCCGGGGCGCGGGCCCGGCTCGACGCGCTCCTGCGCGCGCTGGACGGCGCGGGGCTCGACGTCCTGGAGATCGAGGAGGAGTTCGTGGTGCACGACGACCATCCGGCGGTGGACGCGGGCTGGATCGACGAGCGGGCCGGGGCGGCGCTGTGAGCACGGGCGACCGCCCCGTTCCCGGGGAGCCGACCTTCGACGACCCGGCGCTCGCTCCGCGCTGGCGGGCCGCCCGGCGCGCTGTCCAGGACCATCTGCTGCGCGTGATCGCCGGGTCGCCGTGGGGCGACCAGCTGGTCCTGCGCGGCAGCCTCCCGCTCCAGGCGTGGGTGGGCGCGGCGGCACGGGAGCCGGGCGATCTGGACTGGGTCGTGTTCGGGCCGTCGGCGGAGGAGTTCGTGGACCGCCTCGACCCCCTACCCGTACGTCGACGGGATCGAGACGGTCCAGCACTGGCCGGAAGCCGCGCACGGCGCGGCCGCTCCCGAGCTGTGGACGGACGAGGAGAGCCACGAGACCGCCGGCGCCCGGCCCGTGCTCGCCCCCGAGGGGCTGCGCTGGGTCGAGATCGAGGGCCCCGACGACATCGATCCGCCCTCCTCCCCCACCGAGGAGGTCGTCGCCGCCCTGGCGGCCGGGCCGCTGCCGCCCGAGGGGATACGCATCGAGCCGAGCCGGGTGACGTCGGACGGGGTGTGGATGTACCGGGAGTACGAGACGCCCGGCGTGCGGGTCGTCGTGCCCTGGCAGGCCGACGGCCTGCCGCCGGGCGAGCTGCGGATGGACTTCGCCCAGGACGAGCGGCTGCCCCGGGCCCCGGTGTGGACGGCCTGTCCGCGTGGTGACGGCGGGCCGCCGACGCCGGTCCGCACCGCGGACCCGGGGCTCTCGCTCGCCTGGAAGCTGCTGTGGCTCGCCGAGGACCAGGAGGCGGAGGGCCGGTCGGCGGCCAAGGACCTGTACGACGCGGTGCTGCTCGCGGAGTACCGCAGGACGCGGCTCTCGCCCCGCCTGCTGCACACCGTGCTCGGCCCGCACGCGGAGGGCTTCACGCCCCGGACGGTGCTGGACTGGCCGGTGGACTGGGCCCGGTTCCACGCCGCGCACCCGTGGGTGGACAGCGGTCGGGACCGGCTGCGGGAGCGGCTGGCCGCCGCGCTGCCACGGCTGCTGGAGCGGAGCGCCCCGCAGCCATGACGGCCGGACCGGATCCGGCCACCGGGGCACGGCGGCCGGTCCGGCGGAGGTGCGGACGCGGCCTACGGCTGGACGGTGATCTCGCCGATGCCGGTGCCGAGGCTCGCACAGTGCGCGGTGGACTGACCGGACTGACCGGGGGCGAGTGTGACGTGCTCACCGTCCACGTCCGGGGACCAGCCGCAGACCAGGTGCACCCAGAAGGTCTGCGTCGTGCTGCCGTCGTTGCGGCACAGCGCGTAGCCCGTGTAGTCGTCGATCTCGTGCTTTCCGGTGTCGCAGGACAGACCGGGCGGCGTCGCCGCGGCTGTCACGGCGGTGGCGACGGTCGCGGGAACGGCGAGCGCGGCGGCCGTCCCCGCCACGACGGCGCCCCGGAGCACGGCCCTGGACACACTCCCCATCGACAGCTTCATGTCTCCCTGTTCCTCCTCGCTGGTGATGAACTCGGTGCGCCGACAACCGTCCCCCACCGCCCATAACACAAAACGAGGCAAAACATCACACTGTGTATGCGCCGTGGTGGTGTTCTCCGCCGCGCGACCGGACCGCCCCCGGCGTACGCTCGGAGCAATCGGATGCACCTGAACAGGCCCGAGGGGTTCCGCACCCCGCGGGTTCTACGAGGGAGGCGACGTGACCGGTCGACACAGCGGCACACGCCCTGCCGTCTGGGCGGCGGTCGTCGTGCTGGGACTCACCGGCGGCAGCGCCCTGGGCGGCGGTGCGGCACGGGCGGACGACGGCATCGACAAGCTTTCCGCGCAGCAGATCGCGGACCGTTCGCGCGACGCCCTCCTGAGCGCCCGTTCCCTGCACCTCAGCATGCGCGGCGACCTCGGCGACAACGCCCCGCCGATGACTCTGGAGCTCACCCTGGACCGGGACGGGAATTGCAACGGGTCGGTCGATCTCGGTCACAGCCAGGGTTCGGTCCGGATCGTGAAGCGTGGCGACGAGGTATGGGTCAAGCCTGACGCGAACTTCTGGAAGAACCAGGTTCCGGGCGGTGGTTCGGCCTTCGCCGCGATCCTCAACGGGCGTTACATGAAGGGTTCGGCCACCGACCCGCGACTGCGCAGCCTGGCGAACGGCTGCGATCTGGACACTTTCCAGAAGCTCGTCGGCGACAACGCCGACAACGACCGGGGGACGCTGAACAAGGGCAGGAAGACCACGCTCGACGGGGCTCCGGTGGTGCCGCTGACCAGGATGCGGGACGGCCGGACGCTGACGATGTACGTGGCGGCCACGGGCAAGCCGTATCCCCTGAGGATCACGATTCGGGGCGGCGGGGCGGACGCGGTCGTGGGCTTCTCGGCCTTCGACAAGCCGGTGCCCACGACCACGCCGCCGCCGGATCAGACGTACGACATCAGTGCCCTGCTGGGCCGTACGTCCGCGCCGGTGTGACGCCGGACCGGCCGCTGAGCACCACGTACAGCAGCAGCGACGAGGCCAGCCCGACCGCCCAGCCGTAGTCCGCGAGCGGCTTGAGGAACGGGATGAGACCGCCGGCCGGGAAGGGGCCCGCCTCGGGGGCGGAGTGCGAGCCCCCGATCGCGAGGACGCCGCCGACGGCGAACGCGACGACAGCGCGCCAGTTCCAGCCGTTCGTGTACCAGTAACGGCCACCGGGGCGGTAGAGGTCCGCGAGGTCGAGCACGGTGCGGCGGACGATCCAGTAGTCGGCGATCAGGATGCCCGCGACCGTTCCCAGCAGCCCGCCGACCAGCCCGAGCCAGGTGAAGATGTACAGCTCGGGGGTCTCGGTGAGCTTCCACGGCATGATGAGGACGCCGACGACGCCCGTGATCAGGGCGCCCGTACGGAAGTTGATGAACCGGGGCGCGAGGTTCGCCAGGTCGTACGCGGGTGACACGACGTTCGCCGCGATGTTCACGGAGACCGTGGCGACCAGCACCGTCACCAGGGCGTAGAGCAGCCCGAAGACGTTGTCGGTCCTGGCGACGAGCTGGACCGGGTCCCAGATCGCCTCGCCGTACACGGCCTGCGAGCCGGAGGTGACCAGGACGGAGAGGAGCGCGAAGAGCGTCATCGTGGTCGGCAGGCCGAGCACCTGGCCCCGGATCTGGGCGCGTTGGCCGGCCCCGAAGCGGGTGAAGTCGGGGATGTTCAGCGAGAGCGTGGCCCAGAAAGCGATCATGCCCATCAGCGAGGGGAAGAAGACCGGCCAGAACTCCTTGCCCCAGCCGAGCTTCGAGGGCTGGTCGAGCAGCGGGCCGAAGCCGCCCGCCTTGACGGCGACCCAGACCAGCAGCACGACGGCGCCGACGATGACGAACGGTGCCGCCCAGTTCTCGAACCGCCGCAGGGCGTCCATCCCCCGGTAGATGATGGCGAGTTCGAGCGCCCAGAAGAGGACGAAGCAGAGCCAGAGCGTCCACGGCTGCCCGCCGATCTCGGACGCCTTCGCCCAGCCGCCGAAGATCTTCCCCAGCAGGGTGAAGATACCGACGCCACCGATCCAGGTCTGGATGCCGAACCAGGCGCAGGCCACCGCGGCCCGGATCAGTGCGGGCAGGTTGGCGCCGCGCAGCCCGAAGGAGGCGCGGGCCAGCACCGGGAAGGGGATGCCGTACTTGGGTCCGGCGTGCCCGGTGAGCAGCATGGGTCCGAGCACGATCAGGTTGGCCAGCGCGATGGTGAAGACGGCCTGTTTCCAGTCCATGCCGAGGGCCACGAGACCGGAGGCGAGCAGCCAGGACGGGATGTTGTGGGCCATGCCCACCCAGAGCGCGGCGAAGTTGTACGTCGTCCAGCGGCGCCGTTCCAACGGGACGGGCAACAGGTCCTCGTTCACGAACCGGTTGTCGGTGGGAACGGCGCCGGGGGCGAGTTCGATGCGCCCCGAGGGGCCGGATATCGGGTCCTGCGATGGAATCGGTGGGACGGTCGAGGTCATGGCGGCTGGACCCTTCGCTCGGGAACGGTGCCGTGCGGGGCGGGGCGCGGGGGGCGGCGGTGCGGGGACGGGGGTGCGGACAACCGTGGGGCGCGGCAGAGGGCGGGAAGGGTCAGTCGGACAGGGCGGGGATGATCTGCGCGCCGTAGGCGTCGATCGTCGCCTCCCGCGCGTCGTGCATGTTGTATACGGCGAACTGGTCGACGCCCAGATCGCGCAGGACCCGCAGCTTCTCGATGTGCGCCTCGGCGGGGCCCAGCAGGCAGAACCGGTCGACGATCTCGTCCGGCACGAAGGTGGTGTCGGGGTTCCCGGCCCGGCCGTGGTGGCTGTAGTCGTAGCCGTGCCGGTCCTTGATGTAGGCGGTCAGGGCCTCGGGGACGAGCCCGGAGTGTGCGCCGTACCGGGAGACGAGGTCCGCGACGTGGTTGCCGACCATGCCGCCGAACCAGCGGCACTGCTGGCGGGCATGGTCGAGGTCGTCGCCCACATAGGCGGGGGCGGCGACGCAGATGGTCACGGAGTCCGGGTCGCGGCCCGCCTCTGCCGCCGCGTCCCGTACCGCCTTGATCATCCACTCGGTGAGGAACGGGTCGGCGAGCTGGAGGATGAAGCCGTCGGCCTTCTGTCCGGCGAGGGCGAGCGCCTTCGGGCCGTACGCGCCCATCCAGACGGGAAGTCTGCCGTCCTTCACCCAGGGGATCTGGAGCGGCTGCCCGTCGACGGTCGCCTCGCGTCCCTCGGCGAGGTCGCGGATGACGTCGATGGCCTCGCCGAGGCGGGCCAGCGTGTTGGGTCTGCGTCCGGCGACGCGCATCGCCGAGTCGCCCCGTCCGATGCCGCAGACGGTGCGGTTGCCGTACATGTCGTTGAGGGTGGCGAAGGTGGAGGCGGTCACCTCCCAGGTGCGGGTGCCCGGGTTGGTGACCATGGGGCCGACGACGAGGTGTTCGGTGTGTTCGAGGATCTGGCTGTAGATGACGAACGGTTCCTGCCAGAGCACCGTCGAGTCGAAGGTCCAGCCGTAGCGGAAGCCGTTGCGTTCGGCGCGGCGCATCAGACCGACGACGGTCGAGGCGGGCGGGTCGGTCTGGAGGACGAGTCCGAAGTCCATGACGGGTGCTCCTAGTCCAGGTACTGACAGGTGGCGCGCGGGGTGTAGCTGCCGTGTCCGGCCCGGCCGGTGAACTTCCTCGCGTCGATGACGACTTCACCGCGCGAGAGGACCGTTTCGACCTGGCCGGTGATCCGTTTTCCCTCGTACGCCGAGTAGTCGACGTTCATGTGATGGGTCTCGGCGGAGATGGTCTGTTCGGCGGTCGGGTCGTAGATGACGACGTCGGCGTCGGCGCCCGGGGCGATGGTGCCCTTCTTCGGGTAGAGGCCGAACATCCGGGCCGGGGAGGCGCAGGCGATCTCGATCCAGCGGCGGCGCGAGATGTGACCGTCCACGACCGCCTGATGAAGGAGGTCCATCCGGTTCTCCACGCCGGGCATCCCGTTGGGGATCTTGGAGAAGTCGCCGCGGCCCATCTCCTTCTGGCCGGAGAAGCAGAAGGGGCAGTGGTCGGTGGAGACGACCTGGAGTTCGTTGTTCCTGAGCCCCCGCCAGAGCGCTTCCTGGTGCTCCTTGGGCCGCAGCGGGGTGGAGCAGACGTACTTGGCGCCCTCGAAGTCCGGCTCGGCCAGATCGTCGGTGGAGAGGAAGAGGTACTGCGGGCAGGTCTCACCGAAGACCGGAAGTCCCTTGTGGCGGGCGGCGGCCACCTCGGCGACGGCCTCGTCCGCGGAGACGTGCACGACGTAGAGCGGGGAGCCGGCGACGCGGGCGAGCTGGATGGCGCGGTGGGTGGCCTCGGCCTCCAGTGCCACCTTGCGTACGTCGCCGTGGTAGCGCGGGTCGGTGCGGCCCTCGGCCAGGGCCTGTTCGACGAGTACGTCGATGGCGATGCCGTTCTCCGCGTGCATCATGATCAGGCCGCCGTTGTGGGAGGCCCGTTGCATGGCGCGCAGGATCTGGCCGTCGTCGCTGTAGAAGACGCCGGGATAGGCCATGAACAGTTTGAAGGAGGTGACACCCTCCGACACCAGCAGGTCCATCTCCTTGAGCGTGGACTCGTTCACGTCGGAGAGGATCATGTGGAAGGCGTAGTCGATGGCGCATTTGCCGTCGGCCTTCGCGTACCAGGCGTCGAGACCTTCGCGGACCGCGTGGCCCACGGACTGGATGGCGAAGTCGACGATCGTGGTGGTGCCGCCCCAGGCGGCCGCCCGGGTGCCGGTCTCGAAGGTGTCGGCGGCGTAGGTGCCGCCGAACGGCATCTCCATGTGCGTATGCGCGTCGACACCGCCCGGGATGACGTATTTGCCGGTGGCGTCGATCCTCCGGTCGGCGCTCCAGCTCTCGGCCGCGTCGGTGTCGTGCGCCGCGAGGGCCACGATGCGGCCGCCCTCGATGAGTACGTCGGCATGGATTTCGTCGGACGCGGTGATGACGAGACCACCGTGGATGACGGTGCGGCTCATGTACCCCTCCTCACTGTGGCGGAATGGGTCTACGCACGTAGACAAGGTGCGTGATGAAGAACGTAGAAGTGGGTTACCCACTGTGGCAATACCGCTGCCGCTAACCGCTGAAGACGTTTCTGTTTCATCCGCCCGGCACTCCACCGGCCCACAGCCGCGACGACGCCCACGACCGCCGCAAGATAACGGAATGATGACGGGTCTGGTCCAAATGTTGAGTACGGTTCATGCGCCCGTCCCTTACGCGGGGTGGTTCGATCACCACCGACGGCGAGCCTCGGACACATCACCGGATGCCCCCGATGTCCGGTGTCCACCGACCGATCCCGGAGGATCACGTGTCCCTGTCGCGCTCCGCGCGTACGGTGCTGGCCGCCGCCACCGTCGCCGCCGTCGCACTGCCGCTCGCCACCACCGCCGCCCACGCCCAGGGGTCCAAGGCCCCGGCCGCCGCCCCGTACGCCGGCCTGCCGTCGGGCACCAAGCAGGCGAAGACGCTGGTCATCGGCATCGACGGCGCCACCTTCGACTCCTTCTCGCGCGCCGATATTCCGCACATCGAGCAGCTGACGGCCAAGGGCCTGACCGCCCGGAGCAACCTCTACGCCGACCCGATGGCCCCGACCGTCTCCGGCGCCGGCTGGTCGTCCATCGCCACCGGCGTCTGGCCCGACAAGCACAACGTGAAGGACAACAACTTCACGGCCCCGAACTACGGCCAGTACCCGGACTACGCGACCCGTCTGGAGACCGCCGACCCGGCCACGTCCACCCTGGTCGTCGGCACCTGGAGCCCGATCCCGCAGATCGTCTTCGGCGCGAAGACCGATCTGCGGATCGCGGGCGGCAACGACGAGGGCACCACGGCCAAGGCCGCCGACTACCTCGCGCACGGCAACCCCGACTCCACCTTCGTCCACCTCGACGAGGTCGACGGCGCCGGCCACAGCACCGGCTCCGCGAGCGACGCCTACCACAAGGCCCTGAACACCGCCGACGCCCAGGTCGGCCGGCTGCTCGACGCCGTGACCTCGCGGCCGACGTACGCGAAGGAGGACTGGCTCGTCGCCGTCACCGCCGACCACGGCCACACCCCCACCGGCGGGCACGGCGGCAACACCCCGCTGGAGCGCGGCACGTTCGTGATCGCCCAGGGCAAGGGCATCCGGCCCGGTTCGGTGCGCGACGACGTCAAGATCACCGACATCGCGCCCACGGTCCTGCGCCACGAGGGCGTCGCCACCGACCCCGCCTGGAACCTCGACGGCACCTCGCTCGCCGAGCTGAAGCCGGACACCTTCGACGCGCTGCGCCCCTCGCTCCGCGCGCCCGTCGACGAGACCAAGCTCCCGGCCGACGCCAAGGGGTGGACGAACACCGCGCCCGAGGGCTGGTCCATCGACAACTCGAAGATGCCGGCCGGCGGCGTCACCGAGTGGCGCGGCTGGTCCTTCGCCACCGACGAGTTCTGGACCAATGCCGAGCGCGGCCAGGGCCGCGAGACGAACGTCCGCGCCCGCAATGTGTTCGCGGTCGCCGACTCCGACGAGTGGGACGACAAGGCGCACGGCGCCGGACAGTTCGACTCCACCCTGGTCGGCCCCGCATACCAGCTGAACGGCGCGGCGAGGGCGACCGTCTCGTACGCGACGAACTACCGGGTCGACGGTCCGCAGACCGGCGATGTGTACGTCTCGTACGACGGCGGCACCCCGCAGCTCGTGAAGTCCTACCGGGCCGACAGCAACACCGTCGAGCGTCTGGAGCTCGCCGTCCCGGCAGGCGCGCGGACGGCCCGGCTGAGCTTCCGCTACACCGGCACGAACAGCGCCTTCTGGACCATCGACCAGGTCGCCTTCGGCCAGCCCAACCCGCCCTCCCAGCTCGCCGTCGCCTCGCTGAAGGCCGACACGAAGCTCCTCGGCAGGCCCGGCTCCGACGCGGCCTGGAAGGTCACCGCGAACGGTGTGGTGAAGACCGCGCAGGGCAGACCGGTGAAGGGCGCGAAGGTCACGGCCGAGCTGACGGCCGGCGGCAAGGTACGGAAGCTGACCGGCACAACCGGAAAGGACGGCTCGGTCCGCTTCGGGGCTACGGTGCGCCGGGGCGTCGCCGAGGCCACGCTGAAGGTCACCGATGTGCGCTACCAGCACCTCGCGTACTACGGCGAGCTCGACCCGGTCCACAGCCTGGACCTCACCCGCCCCACCGGCCACCGGGGCTGACCGACCGGCCGGGCCCCGGAGCCATGGGCCGGGGCCCGGCCGCCGCTCGACCCAACGGCCTCAGCCCACCGAGCGGAGGGCCTCGGCCAGGATCTTCGCGCCCTCCTCCGCCTCCGGGATGGTCAGTGTGAGCGGTGGTGCGATCCGCAGCACGCTGGTGTTGTGGCCGCCGCCTTTGCCGATGAGCAGACCGCCCTCGCGGGCTGCTTCGAGTACTGCCGCGGCCGCCTCCGGGTTCGCCTCGTCGGTGCCGGGCTTCACCAGCTCGATGCCGATCATCAGGCCCCGGCCGCGCACTTCGCGTACGCACTCGAAACCCGCGCCGATCGCGCGCAGCCGCTCGATCAGCAGACCGCCGACGCGCCGGGCGTTGCCCTGCAGGTCGTGTTCGAGGAGGTAGGAGAGGTTGGCGAGACCGGCCGCCATGGTGACCGGGGAGCCGCCGAACGTCGAAATGGAGTTGGCGTCAAGGCAGTTCATGACGTCGGCGCGGGCCACGACACCGCCGATCGACATGCCGTTCCCGATGCCCTTGGCGAAGGTGAGGATGTCCGGCGGCCCGTTCTCGCCGTGTGCCTGCCAGCCCCAGAAGTGTTCGCCGGAGCGCCCCCAGCCGGTCTGCACCTCGTCGGAGATCCACAGGACGCCGTGCCGGTCCAGGACCCGGCGGAACGCAGCGTAGAGGCCGTCGGGCGGTGAGGTGAATCCGCCGACGCCCTGGATGGGTTCGGCGATCAGGGCGGCCGGTGCCCGGGTGTGCCCGAGCAGGTCCTCCAGATCGGCGACACATGCCTGGATGAACTCCGCGTCACCGAGGTGCGCGTACGGCCCCCGGGTACGGACGCCGCCGTGCACGTACAGCGTCTGCAACGGCGACAGGCTGGTCGGTGACCAGGCGTTGTTGCCGGTGATGGAGACCGCGGAGAACGATCTGCCGTGGTAGCTGTTGCGCATCGCGAGGATCTGGTTCGACCTGCGGTACGCGGTGGCGAGCAGCAGTGCCGTGTCGTTGGCCTCGGTACCGGAGGTGGTGAAGAAGACCCGGGCGTCCGGAATGCCGGAGAGCGTGGCGACGCGTTCGGCCAGCTCGATCATCGGCCGGTTGAGGTAGAGCGTGGAGGTGTGGATGATCCGGCCGGCCTGCTCGCCGACCGCCTTGGTCACCTCGGGCAGGGCGTGGGCGGTCATGGTGGTGAGGATGCCGCCGAAGAAGTCGAGATAACGCCTGCCGTCGGCGTCCCAGACGTGACGGCCCTCGCCGTGGGTGATCTCCAGTGGGCGCTTGTAGTAGAGCGCCAGCCAGTCTGGGCTGACGGCGAGATGGCGATCGTGCAGGCTGCTCACGGCTCCACCAGTCCTTCGTACGCGTCGGGGCGGCGGTCCCGGTAGAACGCCCACTGCTGCCTGACCTCGTCGATGAGGCCGAAGTCGAGGTCCCGGACGACGAGTTCCTCCTCCTTGTCGCTGGCAACCTCACCGACGAACTGGCCACGCGGGTCGACGAAGTAGCTGGTTCCGTAGAAGTCGTTGTCGCCGTACTCCTCCTGGCCGACGCGGTTGATCGCGGCGACGAAGTACTCGTTGGCGACGGCGGACGCGGGCTGTTCCAGCTGCCAGAGGTAGCTGGAGAGGCCGCGCGATGTGGCGGATGGGTTGTACACCAACTGGGCGCCGTTGAGTCCGAGTTGACGCCACCCCTCGGGGAAGTGCCGGTCGTAGCAGATATAAACGCCGACCTTGCCGACGGCGGTGTCGAAGACCGGCCAGCCGACGTTTCCGGGCTTGAAGTAGTACTTCTCCCAGAACCCCTTGACCTGCGGGATGTGGTGCTTGCGGTACTTGCCCAGATAGGAGCCGTCGGCGTCGATCACGGCGGCGGTGTTGTAGTAGAAGCCGGACTGCTCGACCTCGAAGACCGGCACGACGATCACCATGCCGGTCTCGCGGGCGAGTTCCTGCATCCTGCGGACGGTCGGCCCGTCCGGAACGGGCTCGGCCCAGCGGTAATGCTCGGGTTCCTGCACCTGGCAGAAGTAGGGGGCGTTGAACACCTCCTGGAAGCCGATGATCTTCGCGCCCTGACGGGCGGCCTCGCGCGCATGCTCCTCATGCTTGGCGATCATGGATTCGGTGTCGCCGGTCCAGGTCGCCTGGACGAGTGCGGCGCGAACGACTTGGGACATGAGCTGCTCCTTCGACGCGGCGTCAGAGAGCCTCAACGCGTTTCTACGCCCGTAGACACGTGCGTAGAGGAGAACGTAAGCCCCGTCACACAGCGGGGCAAGACCATCGCCGTGAACCGGCGGAGTCGATCATGTTTCGCACCCGTGCGGTCCACACGTCCATCGTCTCTCCACCCCGGAGAGGACGGCTCATGCCTCCCGGGCCATGGGCCCCGCGCGCCGGTTTGTATTCTCGGCAGGCGCCCCCGTCCGAGCGGCACCTGCGAGAGGAAACACCATGACCACCGAGCTGAGCCCCGACGCCCTGTCCGGGCTCCTCGACCGGGCCCGTCAGGACTACCAGGACCTGGCGGGACTCGGGCTCTCGCTCGACCTCACCCGGGGCAAGCCGGCCTCCGAGCAGCTCGACCTCTCCGAGGACCTGCTGAGCCTGCCGGGCGGACGGCACACCTCCGCCGACGGCACGGACGTACGCAACTACGGAGGGCTGCAGGGGCTGCCGGAGCTCCGGGAGATATTCGCCGGGGTGCTCCAGGTGCCGGCCGACCAGCTGCTCGCGGCCGGGAACTCCAGCCTTGAGCTGATGCACGACTGCCTGGTGCACGCCCTGCTGAGCGTGCTGCCGGGCGCCGAGTCGCGCTGGGTGGATCAGGAACGGCTCGCGTTCCTGTGTCCGGTACCCGGCTACGACCGGCACTTCGCGCTCTGCGAGCGCTTCGGGATCGACATGATCCCGGTGCCGATGACGGCCGAAGGCCCGGACATGGAGGTCGTGGAACGGCTCGTCGCCGAGGACCCGGCGATCAAGGGCATCTGGTGCGTGCCGAAGTACAGCAACCCGGACGGCGCCTGCTACAGCGACGCGACCGTGGCACGGCTCGCCTCGATGAGCACCGCCGCTCCCGACTTCCGGATCTTCTGGGACAACGCCTACGCCGCCCACCACCTCACCGACGAGCCCGTCGAGATCGCCGATCTGCTCGCCGCCTGCGCCGGGGCCGGCAACCCGGACCGGGCGTTCGTGTTCGGCTCCACCTCGAAGATCACCACGGCGGGCGCGGGCGTCGCGTTCTTCGGTTCGTCGCCCGCGAACCTCCAGTGGCTGCTCGGCAACAACGCCAATCGTTCGATCGGCCCGGACAAGGTGAACCAGCTGCGGCACGTCCTGTTCCTGCGCGACGCCGACGGGGTGCGGGGCCACATGGAGCGCCAGCGCGCCCTGCTCCAGCCCAAGTTCGAGGTGGTGGCCCGGATCCTGGACGCCGAGCTCGGCGGCACCGGGCTCGCGACCTGGACCTCGCCCAAGGGCGGGTACTTCGTCACCCTGGAGGTGCCGGACGGCTGCGCCGAGGAGGTCGTACGCCGTGCCGCCGAGGCGGGCATCGTGCTGACCCCGGCCGGTGCCACGCACCCGTACGGCGACGACCCGCGCGACGCGGTCATCCGGATCGCGCCCAGCTACCCGGGACTCGCGGAGCTGGAGCAGGCCATCGCGGGGCTCGCCGTCTGCGTCAGGCTGGTGGGGTACGAGCAGCAGGCACACTGACCACCCCGTCAACTCCCTCCCCACTTCTTCCCGTTCGAGTGATATGCGGCATTTCGGGAGGATCCCGGAACGGTCTGGGCAGTCTCCAGGCGATCGAATCCGGAAGGGGCAGTGGTGGGACAGTCACGCGAGTACGGGCGCGCCATCAGCGAGGGGCCGACACCGGCCGATGCTGCGGGCGCGCCCGCCCTTCCCTATCCGAGCGGCTGGTCCGCACTGGCGTTCTCCGAAGAGCTGCGGCCGGGCACCGTGCTCACCCGCCCGCTCGCGGGTCAGGACGTGGTGCTGTACCGGCTCGGCACGGGAGCGGTCCGCGCCATCCGTCCGTACTGCCCGCATCTGGGCGCCCATCTCGGTCTGGCGAAGGTCGACGGGGACGATCTCGTCTGCCCCTTCCACTTCTTCGCGTTCGGCCCGGACGGCACGTGTGTGCGTACGGGATATGACACGACGCCCCCGAGGTCGCCGTTGTCGCAGCTGCCGGTGCACGAGGTCAATGGCGCCGTGTTCGTCTGGCGGCACCACGACGGCCGGGCTCCGGACTGGTTCGTTCCCGACTGGCACGAGATCGGTCACCGGCCTGCGCGGTACGCGGCCTGGGAGTTGGCCGGCAATGTCCAGGAGGTCATCGAGAACTCGGTGGACCTCGGGCACTTCGCCACCCTGCACGGCTGGGACAGGGCCGAGATCGGCGGGCCCGTGGTCTATGACGACGCCGCGTTCCACGTGTCCATGCGGGCCCACGAGTCGGCGCCCCTCCTGGGCAGCTTCGTCGTCGACGTGGAGGTGGACGGCTATGGACTCGGCTGCCTGCACGCCGACGTGCACACGCCCCGGCTGGGGCTGCGGATGTGCACGATGGTGATGCCGACGGCCATCGCGCCCAACCGGATGCAGTTCCGGCAGCTCAACCGCATCGCCTTCGCCGAGCCGGCCCGGCTGCCGGCCCCGCTCGCCCATGCGGTGAGCCGGACCGCGGCCAGGCTGCTGGACCGCGCCGTCTTCCGGTCCAGTTGCGAGTTCACCGCCGCGGACTTCCCGATCTGGCATCACAAGCAGTATCAGCAGCCGCCCCGGCTCGCTCCCGGCGACGGCCCGATCGGCCCGTTCCGGCGCTGGGCCCGGCGGTTCTACCCCCCGCCGCCGGGAAAGGACCGGGTGACGCGGCCCGATCGCGTCGAGCAGGCCGACGGGGCCGAAGTGCCGTGAGAGCGGCCCCTGTCAAATACCCCGCCCGATCAAGTATTTGAGGCAATCCCGGACCGGATCGACGTACGCGGCCCGTCCTGGACCTGTGCCCGGCAGAGCGGTGTGCCTGAGTCATACTGGGCGCCGGAGCACAGGGGGAGGCATACAGCACATGAGGTACGGGGCAGACGGTGCCGGCCTGCCGGAGCGCATCGGCGGGTACGCCGTGGAGCGCGAGTTGGGGGCCGGCGGGATGGGCACCGTCTATCTGGCGCGTTCGCGCGGCGGGCGCGCGGTGGCCGTGAAGGTGGCGCGCTCGGAGCTCGCGTCCGACCCGCACTTCCGGGAGCGGTTCCGCGCCGAGGTCGCGGCCGCGCGCAGCGTGGGCGGCTTCCACACGGCCCCGGTGGTGGACGCGGACCCGGCCGCCGCGGCGCCCTGGCTGGCCACGGCGTATGTTCCTGGGCCCACGCTCGCCGCGTTGCTGGAAGCCGAGGGGCCGATGGACGAGGCGCGGCTGCGGCAGCTGGGCGCGGCGCTCGCCGAGGCACTGGCGGCGATCCACGGCTGCGGCCTGGTGCACCGTGACCTGAAGCCCGGGAACATCATCATGGCCTCGGACGGCCCGCGGGTGCTGGACTTCGGTATCGCGCGGGCGCTGGAGTCGACCCGTCTGACGGCCACCGGTATGGCCTTCGGGACGCCGGGGTTCCTGGCGCCCGAGCAGGCTCAGGGGCAGGAAGTCAGCGGCGCCGCGGACGTGTTCGCCCTGGGTGCCGTGCTCGTCGCGGCGGCGGGCGGCAGCGCGTTCGGGGCGGGTACGCCGATGGGCCTGATGTACCGGTCGGTGCACGAGCCGCCGGATCTGACCGCGGTGCCGGACGGCCTGCGGCCGGTCCTGGAGTCGTGCCTGGCCAAGGACCCGGACCAACGGCCCACGCCGGAGACCCTGTTGGACCTCTTCGTGCCGGACACCGTGACGTGCTCCCCCACGGTGGCGGTACCCCCGCCGCCCTTCTACGCACCGTCCGACGCCGTCCCGTGGCACCAGGCCCCGACCGAACACGCCCCCGTGGGCGACACGTCGGACGACAGCGACCTCGCCTTCGTGGCGGTGGCTCCGGAGAGTTCGCTCCTGATCGACGCCTCGGGCGTCGCGCTCCACTCGGCGGCCGGGGAGATGCAGTTCGCCTGGGCCGGGATCAGCGCCGTCGAGTACGCGGCCGAGGGCCCCAAGCACCTCCGGGTGACTGTCCGCCTCCACGACGGCACCACCCACCTGTGCCTGCTCGCCGCGCGCAGGCGGGCCCGTCTGCGGGAGTGGCTGGAGGACCTGCCGCTGATCCTGGAGTGCTTCACGTAGCCGACGCGAGTGGCGCAGTGCGGCCGGGGTCCTTCGTTCCGGATCAGGCCGGGTTCGCGATGCCCGCCACCCGCAGTGCGTGGACGACATCCCGCTCCCTGGCCGGCGACACCGCTCGGGCCGCAGTCAGCAGTCGCGGTACGAGACGGTGCGGATCACCCGCCGCGACCCGGGCCGCGTCCTGTGGAGTCCGTACCCGGATGAAGGCGCCCAGCAACGCCTGTGCCTGCGCCCCGTGTCCCGCCCTCTCCAGGGCCACCACCGCATCGGCGATCTCCCCGGCCGGCCTCGCCACACCCTGGCGCAGCAGCTGCGCGCAGTCGTCGGGGCGCCCCGCGGCACTCAACGCGGCGGCGGCCGCGGCCAGTTCGGCGGGCGGCAGCGAGGACACCTCCCACAGCAGGGTCGCCCAGTCGGCGTCGAGGCCCGCACGGTGCAGCTCGACGGCGAGTACCGGCAGCCGATCGGCGGGCCGGCCGGCCGCCTCGCACAGAACGACATGCGCCTCGCCGCTGCGGCCCCCGGCCCGCAGCCGGATCAGCCGCTCGACGACCGCCGCGGCGGCCCGGCGGGCCTCGGGGTCCGGGGCGGCGGCACGGGCGGGGGCCGCGGATGCGTCGTCGGCCGGGGCGGCGGCGAAGCGGGCTCCGCGTGGCACGGCGGCCGTGGCCGGCGGGACGGGCAGGACGGGAGCGGTCACGGCCGGGACGTCATCCGCGTCATCCGCATCGAGCCCCGCGAACCGGGCACCGCGTGGCTTCCCGCGCCTGGCTGCGGGTGGCCGGGGAGCCGGGAGCGTGACTTCCGCGCCGCGCTCGGGCGCGGCCGCCTCCGCCCGCGCCGCCCCCTCGACCTCGGACGGGTCCCCGTGCACCGGTTCGGCCTCCCCGGCCCGGTCCGGCTCCTCCGTACGGAACCAGCCCTTCGGCACCGATACCGCGGCCAGCCGCGCGCGCAGCTCCGAGCAGCGGGCCGTGGCGCGTTCGTGGTCGTCCCGGGCCCAGGCGACCGCCTCCATGTCCGGGGCCGTGCCGCCCGCAGCGGCGGCCCGGAGCCGCCGGACCGCGTGCGTCTGCTCCCGCAGCATCAGCTCCAGCCGCTCGACGAGCATCTGCCGCCCGCCCGCGCGCCGGTCGTGGGCGGCCACCGAGGCGGAGTACAGCTCGGCACCCCGTACCGACTCGTGCTGCGCGAACGCCGTGCCACGCATGGCCGCCAGGTCCTGGAGGAGCGACTCCATCACGTCCCAGGGCGGAATCTCGGTGCCGTCGAGACAGGCGCGCATCCCGGCAGGATCGCGCCGGCGGAAGATTCCGTACCAGCCGCTCCCGGGGTCCAGCAGCGCCACAACATCCCGCAGGTGTTGCGTGAACTCCCGTACTTCCCCAGTATATTGATGCTCTGTCATCATCGCCCTCGCCGACATCGGCCGGAGCCTTCCAGCCCGCAGGCATTCGACATCAGCCGTGTTACGGCGCGGCTACGCACGCTTTTCGGGCGCGATGCGGCCGAAGCCCGACCACCGCACCGCACCACCGCCCGAGCACCCCGCCCGGAGCACGAGGACCCGGCCGTCCCCAACGAGGGACGACCGGGTCGTGGCATGCGGCTGCGGCACGGAATGGTGCTGGCGATCGAGCCGATGCTGATCGGCAGCGGCAAGGACGTCTTCCATCCGGACCGGGACGGCTGGACACTGCGCACGTCCGACGGCAGCCGCGCCACACACGCCGAACACACGGTGGCGATCACCGACGACGGCCCGCGCATCCTGACCGCGCTGTGACACCCCGGGCCCTGGAGCCCGTCCGGCCCTAGTTGTTCTGGATGAACTGCTTGGCGAGGGCGTCACCGGCGGTGACGGCGGCGCCGTGGCTCTCGATCGGCGACACCTTGGAGTTCTTGAACAGGATGTAGGTGACGCCGGACTCCGCGCCACCAGTCTCCGGGTCCGGGTCGATACCGAGGGCCTTGGCGGTGGCGTACGAGGCCTCACCGATGATCTTGTTGGGACCGGTGTCACCGACGACCGCGTACTCGACCTGGTTGTTGTAGATGACGGCGACGACGCCACCGCCCTTGATGCCGGCATCGCCGTAGTTCCAGATGCTGCTGACACTCGGCACGACGACGTACGGCAGCTTCTCGGCGTTCAGCGGCTTTCCGGCGGAGGTGGGGAACGCCGTCCCGTTCTGGAACCACGGGTCGGTGTCCTTGTTGCAGGCGGTGGTGATCTCGCCGTCGCAGTCGATGTCCATGTCGGCCTTCCAGAACACGGCACCGTTCTTGCCACAGACCGGAATGGTCGCCGAAGTATCCTCGTCCGTACGGTACTTGCCGTTGGATATCTGCGAACACGAGGTGACCTTGGCCAGCAGATCGGCCGCGCTGACGGAACCCTCCTTGAGGTCTGCCCCGGACCGGCCCGCAGGGGGGTTCGCGCCCCGGGCCGGATCGGCGTGGGCCGCCGGGGTCAGAGTGACGGCCGCGAGCAGGGCGGCGCCGGAGGCGGCAGCGAGGGCGAGCGTTCGGGTACGCACAGTGGGGGTGCCCTTCCATTAGGAAGCTTTCCTTACCGACGCGCTCAACATGGCCCCGGGCGGATACCTCCGTCAAGACCACGGGGCTGGTTCCTCATGAATGAACACAAGGAACCAGCCCCGCACGGAATACTATTGACGCATCGTCACTTTCGGTTCAGCCAACGGCTGTCGGCCGTCACGGGCGTCCGCTCGGCTTCACGACCATCGCCGATCCCCCGCCCCGGCGCACCTTCTCCGCGGCGGCCAGCCACCGTCCGTCCGGCAGCCGCTGCACACCTGTCGCTGCCCCGATCTCGGGGTTGAGCTTGAAGACATGTCTCAGCGACTCCAGTTCCGCCCGGACCGGACTGTTCCACAGCTCCGGTTCGAGCTCCGTCGTCGCCGAGTTGCGCTGGCTGGCGCGCGGTGCCGCGATGGCGTCGACCAGCGGGAGCCCCCGGTCGACCGTGCCGATGAGCGACTGGAGGACGGTCGTGATGATCGTGGCACCACCGGGCGACCCCAATGCCAGGACCGGCTCGCCGTGCTTCAGCACGATCGTCGGCGAGATGGACGAACGCGGGCGCTTGCCCGGACCGGGCAGATTCGGGTCGTGGACCGCGGGGTCGGCGGGCGCGAACGAGAAGTCCGTCAGCTCGTTGTTGAGCAGGAAGCCCCGCCCCGGCACGGTGATGCCGCTGCCACCGGTCTGCTCGATCGTCAGGGTGTACGCGACGACGTTGCCCCACTTGTCGGCCGCGGTCAGATGGGTGGTGTTCTCCCCCTCGTACGTCGTCGGGGCGGCCTTTCCACCGGCCTTGCAGTCCGCCGGGTGCCTCGGATCGCCCGGTGCTAGCGGGCTGGTCAGCACGGCGTCGTCCTTGATCAGGCACTCCCGCGCATCGGCGAACCGCTGACTGAGCAGTTCCCGCGTCGGCACGTCCTCGAACGCAGGGTCGCCCACCCACCGCCCGCGGTCCGCGAACGCGATCCGGCTCGCCTCGATGTAGCGGTGCAGGTACCGCGCCTCGCTCGCCTGCGAAAGGTCCGTGGACTCAAGGATGTTGAGCGCCTCGCCGACGCTGGTGCCGCCGGACGAGGAGGGTGCCATGCCATACACGTCGAGGCCGCGGTAGCCGGTCTTCGTCGGGGCCTGCCGCAGCGCCCGGTAGGACCGCAGGTCCTTCGCGGTGAGATCGCCGGGCCGCACCACCCGGGTGGACTTCGGGTCGACGGGCGGGTTACGTACGGTCCGTACGACGTCGTCGGCCAGCTCGCCCCGGTACAGCTCGTCGATGCCCTTGCGGCCCACCTGTTCGTAGGTGCGCGCCAGGTCGGGATTCTTGAACACGGAGCCGGCCACCGGCAGTTGGCCCCCGGGCAGGAAGAGCTTCCTGGTCGCCGGGAAGTCGGCAAACCTGGCCTGGTTGCCCTCGGTCTGCGAGCGGAACGTGCTGTCGACGACGAAGCCGTCCCTGGCCAGCCGCTCGGCCGGTTTCAGCACCTGCCGCAGCGACTTGCTTCCCCAGGTGTCGAGCGCGGTGTCCCAGGTCGCCGGGGTACCCGGGGTGCCCACGGCGAGTCCGCTGGTCACGGCCGCGTCGAAGGCGAGCGGCTTGCCGTTCTCCAGGAACAGCGAGGAGTCCGCGCTGCGCGGCGCGGTCTCCCGGCCGTCGATCGTCTCCACGGTGTGCCTCTTGGCGTCGTAGTAGACGAAGTAGCCGCCTCCGCCGAGGCCTGCCGAGTAGGGCTCGGTCACACCGAGCGCCGCCGCGGTCGCCACCGCGGCGTCCACCGCGTTGCCGCCCTTGCGGAGCACCTCGATACCGGCGGCCGAGGCGTCCGCGTCGACACTGGCCACCGCCCCTCCGTAGCCCACCGCGACAGGTGACTTGGGCGGAGCCGCCGACGGTGGCGCGGGCGAGGACGGGGCGGCCGCCCCGATCGTGACGACAGCGGCGAGAACAGCCGACAACGACACATTCCGCGCAACGGAACGTCGCATGCGCACCTCCAGTGCAGGATCGTCCGCGCAGGGTAACGCCGTCCCGCCCACTCCGTCAGGACCGCCGTGATGCCGCGTCCGAATGCCCGCCAACATGGCTGCCCACGGCTGCCGGGCAATTCCGAGTGCCTCCTCGTCGTCAACCGCGACGCGGGTGGCGACGGCTCCGCCCACCGCCACGACGTCTTCGCCCTGCTGGAGCTCTCCACGCTCATCAAGGACTGCTCGGCACACGTGCAGATCCTGTCCCACGACATCGCGCAGCAGGGTTTCGGCGAGCGCACCGAGTTCTGTGCCGGCGGACCGGTCTCCAAAGCACCGAAATGCTCGTTTCGGAATGAGGTTCGGAGACGTAGCAAGCAGGTGATGCGGCTGAACCGTGCCGTCGGGTCGACAGAGTTCCCTCGTAGGTGCACAAAGGAAGAACCGGCAGACACCGCCCTTTATCGTGTTCCCCGGTCACGGGATGGGCGGCCCACCGGTTCACTGCCTCAAGTACCTCACAGGGAACCATCCCTGACGAGGCGTCAATCACAGTACTTGGATGGCAAAGCGCGCTACTGCGAGCGCCTGCTTACCACCGGCGTACGCTATCGACCTCCGTCTGGCACACAAAACAAGCCAGCCGACACCGCGCAAGCGGCACCGACTGGCGATCCAACCTCCCGGGGTGCCCATCACGATCCCGGCGGACCTGCGCCCTCCCCACGTGTGAAGGGCGACAACCCACCCCGGCACCGGCCGCCTCGTCATCCGGCGCGGTCGAGGCGGGTGGCGTTGTCGTACGACTCCCGGGCGTCAAGTAGTTCGTCCCAGTGTTTCTCCGTCCAGGCGCAAGCAACCGCCAGCGGTTGGAGCATGCTGCGGCCCAGCGGCGTCAGTTCGTACTCGACATGCGGGGTGGCCTCGGCGTAGACGGTGCGCTTGACCAGACCATCTCGTTCGAGAGACCGCAGCGACTGGGTCAGGACCTTGGGGGTGACGCGGCTCAGCGGCACGCGCAGCTCGGAGAACCGGCGCGGCCCGTGCTCAAGACAGCGGATGATGAACGCTGCCCACTTGTCGCCGAATCGGATCGGATTGAACGAGGACGGGCACAGTTCGTCGAACATGTCGGCGGGCAACGGTTCCCTCATGGCCTCACCCTAGCCGGTATCCCAGTGGTAACCGGGGCCCTCGATAGCCTCCGAGAACTGGCCGGGGCGCACGGGCTCCGGCCCTCGTGAGAGGCGGTTCGTCATGAACATCGTGGTCTTCGGCGCCGGCGGCCGGGCCGGGCGGCAGGCTGTCGCGGAGGCGCACCGACGCGGACACCAGGTCACCGCGGTGGTGCGCGACCCTGCGGGCCACAGCGATCTGACCGACGTGCGGGTGGTGGCGGGCGACGTCACGGACACGGCGAGCATCGAGCATGCGGCCGCCGCGCATGACGCCGCCATCAGTGCCGCCGCGGACCTGTCCGTGCCACCACACGAGTTCTTCACCGCGTCGTCCCGCGCCCTGACCACCGGCCTGGCCGAAGCGGGCGTGCACCGCCTCGTGGTGGTCGGGCTCTCATCGGTCATGCCCGGTGCGTCCGGCGCTCCCCTGATGGACGAGCCGGGCTACCCGGACGAGTACCGCTCCTTTTCCCTCGGCCACGCGGCGGGCCTCGACGAGCTGCGGAGGTGTGACCTGGACTGGGCGTACGTGGCCCCGGCGGGCGACTTCGACCACGAGGGCACGCGCACCGGCCGTTACCGGATCGCTGAGCATGGCGACTCGGCCAGCCGGATTACGTACGCGGACCTGGCGATCGCACTGATCGACGAGATCGAGGCGCCCCGCCATCACCGGGCCGCCGTCAGCGTGCGGGAGGCGTGACACCCGAGGTCCACGACAGCCAGGGGCGCCGGGTGCTGCTCCGGTGGAGCAGCACCCGAGCGCGCGGGCGGCGCTGACGGTCGACGGGGACCATGGTCGCGTACTCGATGGGACATCGAATACCCACCCAACGATGCGAGACGAGCCACTAGTTACGGACGCGGCAGAGGTCGTTGTACTGGCCGGAGACGCCGCATCCCCTCGCCGAACCGCGGAGGTCGGTTCGTCAGGCCACGGCCGGTCCGGGGCCTCGGTCGTGACCCGCGGGTGTGCAAGGGCCGCATATCACTTGCGGGCGACGAACCCCCACTGATCGACGGGCTCAGCACCATCTTCGCTCAAGCTCGCACGCCACAGGGAGATGGACCCGAATCCCGGTTCGACCAGTTCCATCCCGTCGGCACTCGCGAGGATCTCCTCGGGCCGGCGCACCAGGTAGGGCGGAGTGTCTCCGGCCGCATAGGCTTCCTGGGCTGCCAGTGTCTGGGGGGTGGCGACCGTGTCGCAGAGGACCAGGTAGCTGCCTGTCACCGTGCCGGCCATGTATCGGCGCATGAGGTCGATACCGGCCCGGGGTTCGACGTGTCCCAGCGTGGACAGCACCAGGACGGCCACGGGCTGTGTCATATCCAGGGTTCGGGATGCTTCCTGGAGTACTCGCTCGGCTTCCAGCATGTCCGCATGCACGTAGTCCGTCACCCCGTCCGACGCGCTTGTCAGCAGGGCGCGGGCGTGTGTCAGGACCAGTGGGTCGTTGTCGACGTAGACGATGCGTGCCTTCGGCTGGATGCTCTGGGCAACCTCGTGGGTGCTGTTCTGGACGGGGAGCCCGGTTCCGATGTCGAGAAACTGGGTGATTCCCGCTTCGTCGGCCAGGTACCGCACCGCACGCGCCTGGAAGGCCCGTGACGCACGGGCGAGGTCCCGGGTCTGGGGGTAGCTCGCGATGACCTGGTCTCCCAGTTCCTGGTCGACCGGGTAGTGGTCCTTGCCTCCGATCCAGTAGTTCCACACGCGGGCCGAGTGCGGTACGCCGCTGCGGATCCGGGCCTCGAGCTCTGTCTGCTCAGTCATTTCGGTTCTCGTCTCGTAGTGTCCGAAGGGCAGCCGTGGCGGCCGGCGCCCCGTGCTTGCCCCCCAGGGACGAGGTCTCGGAAGGCCCCGTCACATCTGCGGCCGACCAGGCCCCGCCGCCTTCCCGGGCCCGCTGCTGCTGAGCGAACGCCTCGGGCCGGCGCTCTACGAACAACAGCTGATCAAGCAGGATCCGAAGGGCCGTCTCGCCCCCGTACATCCCAGGTCGACGGAGCGCCGGGTTCAGCTGGTCGACAAGGTACCCGAACCGTTGCCTGCATGGTCAGGCACGCCCAGCTCCGGTTGTGGACGACCGAGTTGACCTCGCACGTGGCACCGGCAGCAGCGGCCGGGCCCTGTATGACCTTCAACTCGATCCAGGCCGGATCGGACTGAGCCGCCCCATACACGTACCGGCAACAGTCAGCGCCACGGCAGCAGTCACGGCCGTACGCATACGTCCGAACAACACGGTGCTTCCCCCCTCGCCGACGTACCGCAGACACCTTGTGCACCACGATGTCGCCGCGGCATCGGACCTGACCATGACGCAGGAATAGGTGCCCCACGCCGTCGACACGGTCGGCCTGCTCCGGCGGCACCGATCGGTGGACCCCGAGCGGGTCTTCGTCCTCGGCCACAGCATGGGCGGCAAGGTCGCCCTGGCCGTCGCCGCAGCACCCACGGTCGCTGGTCCGGTGATCACGACCGGTGCCGCGCAGCCGATGCACCAGGCCGCCGTCCGCGTCGTCAGCTACCTCGCCACCGTGGTTCCCGACCAGGTTCCGCCCGCGGCCATCGAGACCTTCCAGCGGCAGGCCACGCTTGGCGGCAGCGCGGAGACGATGCCGCGGCGGGGCGTCCTGCTCTTCCCCCGCGGCGAGTCGGACGCGGACGGGATCGTCCGGTGCTCCGGCGGTTCACCGGGCGGGGTTCCCGGTTGGTGTCGCCTGGTGGGGTCAGGTGTCGCAGGCGTCTGAGGTGTCGAGCAGCTGGGAGCTACCAGGTCGCGGGCAGGTGCCGGGGGCTTCGGGTGAGAGCACTCGTGTGCCACTCGACGGCGTCGACCGGCACGGTCAGGCGGAGGTTGGGGAGCCGGGTGGCCAGTCGGTGCAGGGCGAGGCGGAGTTCCGTGCGGGCCAGGGCGACACCCAGGCAGTAGTGCTGTCCTCCGCCGAAGGCGAGGGTGGGGTGTTCCAGTGGGGCGAACAGGTCGGCGAAGGGGTCGCCGGGGAAGGCCGCAGGATCGCGGTTGGCCGCGCCGCGGTCGAGGGTGACGAGGTCTCCGGCCCGGATGGCTGTCCCGCCGATCTCCAGGTCTTCGGTGGCGCGCAGCGGGTTGAATCGTTTCGCGGGGTCGTTGAGCGGGATCAGGTGTGTCAGGCGGTCGGCCAGTGCCCCGGCGGCTGCTTCGTCTTCGTCGGAGGCCAGGCGGGTCCAGTCCTGCGGGCGTTCGTCCAGGAGGTAGAGGAGGGCGTTGCCCAGCATGGTCACGGTGGTGTCGTAGCCGGCGACCGCGAGGGTGGTGACGAAGTTGACGAGTTGGGGTTCGGGGATGCCGCCTTCGCGGTCGGCGGTCTGTACGAGGGTGGTGATCAGGTCCGGGCCGGGGGTGCGTCGGCGTTCGGCCATGAGGCGGGTGGCGAATTCGGTGAACTCGCGTGCGGCCTCGGCGGTTTCGTCTTCGGGAACCGAGGGTTCGGGGAAGGCGAGTTCGGTCCAGCGCAGCAGCCGGGCGTCGTCCAGGTCGTGGATGCCCAGTAACTTGTTCATGACGGCGATGGGCAGGGGGCGGGTGTAGTGGTCGACGAGGTCCGTGGGTGGGCCGTGGTCGGCGAGGTCGGCGATGAACCGGTCGACCGTCTCGGCGACCATGGGCATCACGCGGCCGATCGCGCGAGGGGTGAAGGCGCCTTTGGCGGTGTGGCGCAGTCGCAGATGTCCGGTGCCGTCCTGCTTGGCCATGGCGTCGGGGGTGTCGGTGAGGGGCGAGGCGGCTTTCGTGGGCAGCAGGGCTCGGGTGAACCGGTCGTCGGCCAGGACCTGGCGGACGTCGTCGTAGCGGGTGAAGTGCCAGGCGGGGCTGCCGTCGGGCAGTGTTGTGTGCTGGGGCGGGCCGGGGGCGGCGAACGTCAGCCGGTGCAGGGGAAGAGTGTCCTCGTTGGCGGTCATGGTCCTCCTGCCGTGCGGCGGCCAGTGACACCGCGTCGGCGGTGTTGGGTTCCCGTCCGTGTCCGCCGGTCACGTGACGGTTTACACCGAGCGTGGGGTGGCGCCCATCGGCGGAGGAGCGGGCGGAGTGGTCCCCGTGGCTTCTCGCCTCTGCGTCTTCCGGCTACTGGCACCCCGGGGCTGTACGGCTTCGCACCGTCACCTGACGCAGCTTGAACACACAACGTAACACGCGACTACTTTCAGTGCTGTGCATGTCGTTGTCGCCGGCCGTCACGGCCGCGTCGCCCTCGCGGCATCCCGCCAGCTCACGGCCCGGGGTGGACAGGTCTCCGGGGTCAGCCTGAGCGCCGGCGCGGTCCTGTGGCGGCACGCACTCGATGGCCGCGGCACCGGCCCCGTCTACGCCGACGGGGTCGTCTACGTGGGCACGCACGCCGGTACCGTGCTCGCGGTGGACGCCGAGACCGGTCGCAAGCCTCCCCGGGCGCGGCGCAAGATGCGGATCCGAGAGGCTGTCGGGTGACCTCGGATCGGAAAAGCGGACGCGGTCCGGTGCGTGCGATTCCGAGGCGGAGGAGGGAGTCGACGCGGAGCGTCGTCGACCGACGACAACGCGGGAAGCGTGCGCACCAGGGCGTGGCCGCCCGGTCCGAGGTCACCCGACAGCCTCTGAGCCGCCACTCTCTTCGCACGCGCCGCTCGCCGCCTACGAGTGGCGAGACCCCGTCCACGACCGGCCACGAGATCGATGCCCTCCCCTGCGCTCCCTGTACGCAGTGTGAGCAAGTGACGACCGTACGAGAAGGGTGCGAGTCAGCCGTGGCCGGATCGAACTGTGGCCTTGTATGGCCGCGATGCTCCCCGTCATCCGGCGCCGGAGTCGGCATACCGCACGAGTGCGGATGAAACACGAGTACGGATGAAAGGCGTCACGGGGCCGCTCCCCCGGTTTCGGTCGAGAACCGGGGAGCGGCCGGTTCGAGGACCGCAACACACTCCACGTGAGGCGTCAGGTACACCATGGCGATCACCCGCCCCGCCCAAGTCGAGCAAGGCGGAGGCCAGGCTCCACCCGGGTCAGGCCAGGCACCCTTCGACAGGCTGGGATCACACGGCGCATCGGGCCGGCCCGATGACGCCGTCGGTGCCGACCACCTTCACCGCCTCGCCCCGGTCCGCGGTGCGGGCCTGCGCGGCGGTGCAGATCAGCTGCTGGCGGGCCACCTCGGAGAGTGTGGTGACGGCCGCGTTCAACCGGACCCGGACACCGTCCGGGCCCAGCTCGATGCTCAGATCGATGCGTGCGTAGGGAAGTTCGGTGCGCAGGCCGGTCGCGACCTCGCTCTTGTTCGGCCCTTCGAAGAGCAGGGCGACCGCCCGGTCGGCCCCTCGCCACGCCACTTGTGTATCGCCCGAGGAGGTGCCTTCCGCCGGTATCTCGATGGGCCGCACGACGGGCATCAGCCGGTTCGCGGAGGACGAGGACACGAAGTAGAGCAGTGTGCTCTGTTCGCGTCCCGGCGCCACGTCGACGATCGCCGGGTCGCCGACCTCGACGACGTCCGTGGCCCGTATCCCGCACCCGGTCGCCAGCAGGACGAGGGGCAGCAGTGCGCCGAGGGCGCATACGCCCCTCACGGCCCCTCCAGCGGCAGTTCCACGGTGAGGACCGCGCCGCCCCCGGGCCCGTCGGCGGCGCGCACGGTGCCGCCGTGCAGCCGTACGTTCTCCTGGGTGATCGCCAGTCCGAGTCCGCTGCCGGCCGACCGGGTGCGGGCCGCTTCGGCCTTGTAGAAGCGGTCGAAGATATGGGGCAGCACGGCGGGGTCGATGCCCGGACCGCTGTCCGCGACCTCGGCCACCAGCCGGTCCACCGCACCCTTCCGTTCGGTCCGCAGCCGTACCGTGACGGGCTCCGCACCGTGCCGCAGGGCGTTGCCGACGAGGTTGGCGACGATGACGTCGAAGCGGCGCGGATCGAGCATCGCCCGTATTCCGTCGGTGAGTTCGGTGCGGACCCGGTCTTCCCAGTGCCTGTTCTCCAGGGTCTTGCGGATCACTTCGGCGACATCGACCTCGTCGAGGTGGAGATCCGCGGCCCTCGCGTCGAAGCGGGAGATCTCCATCAGGTCCTCGACGAGGGTGGCGAGCTTGCCCGTCTCGGCACTGATCAGCCGGACGGCCGCCGCGGTGTCGGGGTTCAGCTGGGCCGCGTCCTCGTCGAGCACCTCGGTGACGGCGAGCATTCCGGCGAGCGGGGTGCGCAGCTCGTGCGAGACGTCGGAGGCGAAGCGCCGGGCCCGCGCCTCCGCCTGCCGGAGCTCCGCCACCGACTCCTGGAGCTTCGTCGACGAGTCGTTGAACGTCCGGGCGAGTCCGGCGAGTTCGTCGGAGCCCCGGACCTCGATCCGGGTGTCGAGTTCGCCCCGGCCGATGCCCGCGGCGGCCCGCCGCAGGTCGCGCACCGGGCGCAGCACGCTGCGGGCCGCGAGCAGTGCGGGCACCAGCGCGATCAGGAGCGCGGGCAGAGCGCCGTCGCGGGCTGCGGTCACCATGGCTTCGACATTGGCCTCCTCGGTGGAGAGCCGCATCACGGCGTAGAGGACGAGCCCGGTGGGCTGACCCCCGTCGCCGCGGTCGATGAGGGCGGGCATTCCGATGGTCAGCCAGGGCACGCCGTCCTTGACGACCCGTTGGAAGGAGCCGTGCGCGCTGCCTCGGGCGGCGGCCTGCAGTTCGGGTGTGATCACCCCGGAGGTGGGACTGTCCGAGGAGGAGACCCGGATCGTCCCGTACTCGGCGAAGACGACCCAGGGATGCGGCTTGCCTTCATTGGCGAGACTGCGGCAGGCCCGCCGCAGCTGTTCCTCGTCCACCGGCAGGGTCACGGCCTGTGCGCCGATCCGGTCGCGGAACTGGTCGACGGCCGTGTCCTGGGCCTGTTGCAGGATGGCTGAACGGGCCTCGCGGTAGGTGAGGGTGGCGGTGGTGGCGGCGCTGATCGCCGCGACCAGGAGGAAGGCTCCGACGAGACGGGTACGCAGTCCGAACCGTGCGGCGAAGAGTCTCATCCGAGCGGACCGAAGCGGTATCCGAAGCCGCGGACGGTCTGGATGTAGCGCGGGCTGCCCGTCACGTCCTCGACCTTCTGCCGCAGCCGCCGCACACACGCGTCGACCAGGCGCGCGTCCCCGTGGTAGCTGTGCTCCCAGACGTATTCGAGGAGCTGCTGTCTGCTGAAGACCTGCTCGGGCGAGGCCGACAGATGGAGCAGCAGTTTCAGTTCGGAGGGTGCGAGCAGGAGGCGCTGCCCGGCCTTGGCGACCGAGAGTCCGGCCCGGTCGACGGCCAGTTCGCCGTGGATCTCGGTGCCTCCGCGCCCGGCCGGTTCGACGAGCCTGCGCAGTACGGCACGGATCCTGGCCTCGATCACTTCGGTACGGGCCGGCTTGACGATGTAGTCGTCGGCGCCGGCCTCCAGCCCGACGACCACGTCGAAGTCGTCGCCCCGGGCCGTGAGCATGATGATCGGCAGCTGGCTGGTCTCGCGTATCCGGCGGCAGACCTGGACCCCGTTCATCGCGGGGAGCATCAGGTCGAGGAGCACCAGATCGGGTCGGAACTCCCCCAGGGCGGCCAGCCCCGCCTCGCCGCTCTCCACGGCGCGCAGTTCGTGGCCGCGCCGCCGCAGCCCCAGCTCGACCCCTTCGCGTACGGAGGGGTCGTCTTCGATCAGCAACACGCGAGGCATGGCAGCAGTATCCCAGCGATCAAGAAATGGATTCGAATGGGTGAGCGGGCAGGTCTGCCCGGCGGGGTCATGCCCGCCGCAGCCGTCCCCGGCCCGCCGCGATCACGGCGCTGACCTCCCGCAGCCGGAGCGGCCGGGCCAGCAGCGCCACCGTGAGCAGGAGCACGAAAGAGCCCGCGCCCACCGCCGCGAAGTCCCCGAACCCGGCGCAGCTCCGAGCCGCCAGGTACCCCAGCAGCCCGGCGGGCACGGACGCCACCACCAGCCGGAGCTGCGCCCACAGCGCGGGCGAACGTACCGGCGAGGTTCCGGCGGCGTCACCGCGGGCGAGCCTGCGGTGCAGCACGTACGCGGTGGCCGCGAAGCCCGCGAACAGCGCCACCGAGTAGGCGCCGGCCATTCCCGTCACGGCCCAGCGGACCGGCAGCAGCAGATACGCGGCGACCGAGAGCCCGGCGTTGAGCGCCGCGATCACCAGATTGAGGAGGAACGGCGTGCGGGTGTCGCTCATCGCGTAGAATGCCCGGGAGAGCACGTACTGCCCCGAGTAGGCGATGAGTCCGGGCGCGAACGCCATCGTCATGCCCGCCATCACGGCGATGTCCGCGTCGTCCGTGGCCCCGTACCCGTACACCGCTCCCATCACCCACGGTGCCAGTGCGAACAGCAGGGCCACCGCGGGCACCACGACCGCGGCCGAGGTGCGCAGGGCGTACGAGACGTCGCGCCGCAGGCCCGTCAGGTCGTTGTCGGCCGCCGACCGGCTCATCCGGGGCATCATTGCGGTGACGAGCGAGACGGTCACGATGCCGTGCGGCACCACCCACAACTGATAGGCGTAGCTGTACGCGGTGTAGCCGGCGCCTCCCGCCATTTCCATGTCATGGGCACGCTGGCCGATGGTGGTGGAGAGCCGGGTCACCACCCAGTAGGCGATCTGGTTGGTCAGCACGAGCGTGACCAGCCAGCCGGCCGCGCGCAGCGGTCGGGTGAGGCCGCTGCCCCGCCAGTCGAACCGGGGGCGCCAGCGGAATTTCGCGGCGCGCAGCGCGGGCACCAGGGCGAGCGTCTGGACGACGATCCCGGCCGTCGTGCCCCAGCCGAGCCACCGGGCCTGGGCTGGGGCGAGCGTGCCGTCGGAGCCCGCCGCGATGCCCAGATAGAGCCCGAACACGGCGATGATCACCACGTTGTTGAGGACCGGGGTCCACATCATCGCGCCGAACCGGCCCCGGGCATTCAGTACTTGCCCGAGGAGGGTGAACAGTCCGTAGAAGAGGATCTGCGGCAGGCAGTAGCGGGCCAGTGCGACGGTCACGTCCGCCTGTGCGCCGTGGTAGCCGGGGGCGTAGACCGCGACGATCCACGGGGCCGCGAAAACCGTGAGGCCGGTGAGGGCGAGGAGGCCGACGGTGCAGACGGTGAGCAGCCGGTCGGTGTACGCGGCACCGCCGTCGGCGTGGTTCTTCGCCGCCCGCACCAGCTCGGGGACGAAGACGGCGTTGAGCGCCCCGCCGATGAGCAGCGTGTAGAGGATGTTGGGCACGGTGTTGGCGACGTTGTACCCGTCGGCCCGGAGCCCGGTGCCGAGCGCGGCGACGACGACCGCCGAGCGTATGAAGCCGGTCGCCCGGGAGACGATGGAGCCGGCCGCCATGACGGCGCCGTTGCGCAGCACCGAACGGGGCTTGGGGTCCGCGACCGTCGTGCCGGTCGCTTCGGTGGCCGTCATCGGCGGGCCAGATACGCCTGGAACGCCCGGTACAGCGCGTTGTTCGTGGCTCCGCCCACCGATGTCTCCCACTCTCCGAGCGTCTCGACGACCTGACCGCCGGTGCCGAGCTTCCAGCGGAGCAGCCCGAAGGGGCGATCGTCGGGGTCAAGGGTGGAGGGTACCCCGCGCATGTCGTGCACATCGGCACCGAGCCCATGGGCATCGAGCATCATCCGCCACTGCAACGCGTTGCTGGGACGGACCTCGCGGCGGTGGTCGGCGGACGCTCCGGTCTGGTACCAGACCCGTCGGCCGGTGCTGACCATGGTGTGGGCGGCCAGGATCTCGCCCTGGTGGACGGCGAGGTAGAGCCTCATCCGGCCGGGCTGTTCGGCGTTGAGCACGGCGTACTGCCGCTGGAAATAGGCGAGGGAGCGGCCGAGCCGGAAGCCGTCGCGTTCCTCGGTGATCCGCAGCAGCCGGTGGAACTCCGGGAGTTCGGACTCTCCGCCGATGACGATCCGCACCCCGGCCTTCCGGGCCTTGCGCACGTTGCGGCGCCATTCCTGGTTGAGCCCGGTCCAGAGCTGGTCGGGGGTCCGTCCGGCGAGCGGCACGTGGAAGACATGGCGCGGCTGCGCGTCGGCGTCCTCGCCGTCGCCGCCGCAGCGGCGCCAGCCGCGGGCCCGGAGCCGATCGGCGACGGCCGCGCCGAGCGGGTCCACCTCGGTCGCCAGCACGTCGGAGACTTTCCGGCCGGGCCCGGTGGCCGCCTTGAGACGGCCGGTGTCCCAGCGGCGGTACGCCGGTGAGGGACCGATCCGTACGGCGAAGGCGCCGGCTCTGCGCAGATGTGCCATGAGCGGGCCGAGCCAGCCGTCGATGTCCGGGGCGGCCCAGTCGGCCACCGGACCTTCGGGCAGATAGGCGAAGTATTTGCGGGTTCCGGGGAATTGGCGGTAGAGCACCAGAGCGGCTCCCGTCAGTTCGCCGGAGTCGCCGTACCAGCCGACCATTTCCGAGGTCCAGCGGTCCTTCACCCCGGCCCAGGACGGGTATTGCAGAAAACTCGCCCCCGGGCGGGTGGACAGGAATGCCCGGTGCTCGGCGGCGGTCAGGCCGCGTATCCGCAGCTCCCGGTCATGGCCGCGGTCTCCGGTCGCGAGCAGCGCTGACATGTTCGTGGCCCTCCCTGGTCCGCCCCGCTGTCGGCTCTGCGGGGCCGCACAGGATGCTCACAGCGGTCCGTGACGGAGCCGAGCGGCATATGTGACCGGACGATGACCGTTGTGCTGCGGTACATGTCACACAGGGCATTTCCCGGTTTTTGGCCGATTTGCGGAACCTATCGTCGGACAAATACCTCTCCATCGACGAGAAGCAATGCCTTGGAGGTTTTTCCGTTGATCGCTGCACGCCGGCCCGTACGCCGTACCGCTCCGCTCGGCCGCCCGGTCCGGCTCACCCTGATCGCCGGTACCGCGGTGCTCGGTACCATGCTCACCGCCTGTTCCGGTGCCGCCGCGTCGGACTCGGAGTCGAACAAGGGCCACGCGGCCGCGTCGGCCTCCGACGCCAAGATCTCGGTGAACCTCCGGGGCGCCCAGGCAGCCCCGGGCACGCCGGTGAAGGTGACACTGGGCACCGGAAAGCTGAAGGCGGTCACCGTGAGCGCGGACGGCGGCGAGGAGCTCACCGGCCGGATATCCGCCGACGGCAGGACCTGGACGTCGGACCGGCCGGCCGCGCCCGGCACCACGTACGGCGTCGAGGCGAAGAACACCGAGGGCGGCAGCGCGAAGGCCGGCTTCACCACCGCCGCCGCCGACAAGGTCAACAAGCTGTCGCTGGCCCCCGGCAAGAACACCACGGTCGGCGTGGCACAGCCGCTCTCGGTCGTCTTCGACAACCCGGTCAAGGACAAGGCGGCGGTGGAGAAGGCCCTGAAGGTCTCCACCTCGAACAACACCGAGGGCTCCTGGGGCTGGCTGCAGGACTACTCGGGCAAGGACCGCGTCGACTGGCGGCCCAAGGAGTACTGGAAGTCCGGCACGAAGGTCACGCTCGACGCCGATCTCAACGGCATCGACTCGGGCCCGTCCGGCGGCTGGTTCGTCCGCGACTACCGGACCACCTTCACGATCGGCGCCGACCAGGTGGTCAAGGTCGATCTCGACCGTCACCGGCTGGCGCTGAAGCGGGACGGGAAGACCGTCATGGACGTGCCCATGTCGGCCGGCACCCCCGGCGGCGAGAAGGCGTCCTGGCGCGGCACCGCCGTACTGATGGCCAAGGAGGGCACGATCAACATGCGCTCCGAGACGGTCGGCCTCGGCGATGCCTACGACAAGATGGTCGACTCCTCGATGCGGCTGACCTGGTCGGGGATGTACGCCCACGCGGCGCCGTGGAACGCGGCCTACTTCGGGGTGGCCAACCACAGTTCGGGCTGTGTGGGGATGAGCGACGCCAACGCCGCCGCGCTGTACCAGCAGGTGCGGGTCGGTGACCCGTTCGAGATCACCGGCGCGGACGCCAAGGGCACGGTCGCGGAGGGCAACGGGTACGGCGCGTGGAACGTGTCGTGGTCCGACTGGCAGGCGAAGAGCGCGCTGTAGCGGGCCGAGGAGCCGCGCCGGGCCTCCGGCAGCAGGCCCGGCGATCGTTGCCCTCACGTAACTTACCGACGAGTTACCACGAGTAAGGGGCCAGGGTTACCGTCGGGTCACTTTGCCGTGCACGCGTGAGGCGTGACCCGTGGGACGTCCCTACCCGGCTCCGCGCATCACCGCTTCCATCGGAACAGCCGCCGTCCTGTTCGCCGGAGCCGCCCTCGCCGCGGCTCCGGCCGCCGCCGCCCTGCCTCCCGCCGCGGCGGTCGCGGCTTCCGCGCCGGGCCTGGAGTTCCACGACATCCCCGGCTCCGGCGGGATCACGCTCAAGGGCAATGTGTTCACGCCCGCCTGAGCGGAGCCGGGCGCGAAGCACCCGCTGATCGTGCTGCCCACCAGCTGGGGCATGCCGCAGGTCGAGTACTTCGCCCAGGCGCAGAAGCTCGCCGACTCCGGTTATGTGGTGGTCGGCTACACCTCACGGGGCTTCTGGCTCTCCGGCGGCAGGATCGAGGTCGCGGGCCCGCCGGACCTCGCGGACGTCTCCTCGGTCATCGACTGGGGCCCTCGCCAACACCCCTGCCGACCCGGACCGCATCGGCATGGGCGGAGTCTCCTACGGGGCGGACATCAGCCTCCTCGCGGCCGGGCACGACAGGCGGATCAAGGCCGTGGTCGCGCTCAGCGGCTGGGCCGATCTCATCGAGTCGATCTACAGCGGCCGCACCCAGCACCTCCAGGCCGCCGCCCTCCTCGGCGGCGCCGGTCTGCTCTCCGGCCGCCCGAGCGAGGAGCTGAACCGTACGCTCACCGAATTCCTCGGCTCCGACCTCGCCAGGGAACAGGACATGATCGAGTGGGGCAGGAAGCGCTCCCCCGCCACCTACCTCGACGAGATCAACGCCAACGGCGCGGCGGCCGTCATGATGGGCAACGCCTGGGGCGACACGATCTTTCCGCCGAACCAGAACGCCTCGTTCTACGAGAAGCTGAGCGGCCCCAAGCGCCTGGGGTTCCGCCCGGGAGACCACGCCACGGCGGAGGACACCGGACTGCTCGGCCTGCCCAACGACACCTGGACCGACGCCCACCGCTGGTTCGACCGCTACCTCAAGGGCGAGCGCAACGGCATCGACGAGGAGCCGCCGGTCCAGCTCAAGTCCCGTACGGACGGCGGCTACGAGGGCTACCCGGACTGGAAGTCGGTGGGCGCCGCCGAGGAACGGATCGCACTCGACGGCACGAAGAGGATCCACGCGAACATCGACTCGGGCGCCAACGGCGGCATCGTCATGCTGTCCAACGCCCCCGACCAGTTCGTGAAGCTCCCGCCGCTCGCCTCCGTCCCGCTGCTGCCCCGTACCTTCGCGGGCGTCTGGCAGTCCGGGAAGTACGCCGCACCGCAGCACATCCGGGGCACGGCGAAGCTCCACACCACGGTGACCGGAAACAAGGAGAGCGGCACCTTCGTCGCGTATCTCTACGACGAAGGGCCGCTCGGCCTGGGCAAGCTGATCAGCAACGCCCCCTATACCTTCCACGGGCGGACGCCGGGCCGGCCGTTCCCCGTAGACCTGGAGCTGTTCTCCACCGCCTACGACGTCCCGGCCGGTCACCGTCTCACCCTGGTGATCGACACCGTCGACCCGCTGTACATCGAGCACAACCCGACCGGATCACAGCTGACCTTCTCCTCGACCCCGGCGGACCCGTCGTACGTGTCCGTGCCGTTGCGCGAGAAGTGATCACCGGCTGCTGCCGGGCAGGCACCGCTCTGCCGGGACCGCCTCGCGGCGGACCCCGCTACTGCACTCCCGGCAGCAGCGTTCCTGGTTCGGCCGGTGCGATCTCCACGGCCTTCATCTTCGGATTACGCCGTTCCCGCTTGGCCACCCAGGTCGCGAACCAGGAGAGCAGCATGCACATCCCGATGTAGATCGGCGAGATCACCATCACCACGGGGATGAAGGGAAGATCGTAGTCGAGGTTGGACGCGATGAGCTTGCCCGCGTGGAGGAATTCCTCGTAGGTGATCAGATAGCCGAGCGAGGTGTCCTTCAGCGCCACGACCAGCTGGCTGATGATCGTGGGCAGCATGGCGCGTACCGCCTGCGGGGCCAGTACGAACGTGGTGACCTGCGTCTTGCGCATCCCCAGGGCGTACGCGGCCTCGGACTGGCCGCGCTCCACCGAGTTGATTCCGGTACGGAACACCTCGGCGAGCACCGAGCCGTTGTACAGGGTCAGACCGGTGACCAGGGCGGGCAGCGGCTGCACCTTCAGCGCCACGAAGATGAAGAAGATCATCACCAGGACGGGCATGGCCCGGAAGAACTCCACGAGCAGCGTCGCGATCCAGCGCACGGCGCGGTGGTCGGAGAGCCGGCCGACGGCGAGGACGGCGCCCAGCAGGAGGGAGAGCACCGCGGCGTACGCGAACGCCTTGAGGGTGTTGCCCAGTCCGCGCAGCAGCAGTTCCTGGATGCCCTTGTACTCGAAGGGTGTCCATTTGGCGCTGGTGAACTGTTCGGTGTCGAAGAGCAGATAGACGACCCAGCCGACCAGGGCGAGGATCAGGGCCGTCGAGACGATCCCGTACAGGCGGTGGCGTTTGCGGGTGACCGGGCCCGGGATGTCGTAGAGCGCGGTGGGGGACGGCGCGGTGCGGGTGGTCATCGGGCGACTCCCCAGCGCTTCTCCATCACGTTGAAGAGCGCACTGATGGACAGGGTGATGATCAGGTAGCCGACGGCGATCCAGACGAAGGTCCAGATGATGCTGTAGCCCAGCTCGTTGAGGGTCTTGTAGGTGCCGAGCAGTTCGGTGACGCTGAACGCCCCGGCGATCGCCGAGTTCTTGGCGAGGGCGATGAGGGTGGAGCCGATCGGCGGGATCACCGACCGGAACGCCTGCGGCAGCACCACGGTGTTCAGCGTCTGGCCGAACGTCATGCCGAGGCTGCGGGCCGCCTCGCCCTGTCCCGTCGGCACGGTGTTGATGCCGGAGCGCAGCACCTCGCAGATGAACGCGGAGGTGTAGCAGCCGAGCGCGAGGACCGCGAAGAGCTTGAAGGGAAGGACCAGGCCGAAGCGCGGCAGTCCGAGCAGGACGGCGAAGAAGAGCAGCGTCAGGGGGGTGTTGCGCAGCACCATCACCCAGACCGTGCCGAGCACCCGGAGCGAGCCGACGGGGGACACCCGGCAGGAGGCCATGAAGAAGCCGAGGAGCAGGGCCAGGATCGAGGAGTAGACGGTCAGTTCGACCGTGCCGAGGAAGCCCTTGCCGTAGAGCGAGAAATTCTGTGTGAGTACGTCCATGGTCGATGCCCGCCCTCTCAGGTAGCCGGGTAGCGGTCGATGGGCGGCGGCTTCGGCGCGGGCACTCCGGACAGGCCGAGTGTGGCCTCGAACGCCTTCTTCCAGTTGCCGTTCTTCTCGTTCGCCTCCAGGGCGTCGTTGAGGGCGAACCGCAGCGCGTTGTCGCTGCGCGGGACGCCGATGCCGTACGGCTCCTGGGAGAACGGTTTGCCCACGACCTTCAGCTCCTTGGGCGCCTTGGCGGCGAAGCCCAGCAGGATGGCGTCGTCGGTGGTGACGGCGTCGACCTGGTAGGTCAGCAGGTTGTCGACGCAGATCGAGTACGTGTCGTAGGCGACCAGGATCGCCTTCGGGTAGTCGGCGGCGATGCGCTGGTACGGGGTCGACCCCGCGGCCGAGCAGACCGTCTTGCCGGCCAGGTCCTGAGGGCCGTTGATGTCGTGTTCGTCGGTGCGGACGAGGAGGCTCTGCCCGGCCATGTAGTAGGGCCCGGCGAAGCCGACGAGCTTCTTGCGCATGGCGTTGATGGTGTAGGTGCCGACGTAGTAGTCGATCTGCCCGTTCTGCAGCGCCGTCTCGCGGTTGGCGGAGGCGATGGTCTTGAAACGGATCGTCTTCGGGTCGAAGCCGAGCGAGGCCGACATCATCTTGGCGATCTCGATGTCGAAGCCGGAGTAGACACCGGTGGCCGGGTCCTTCTCGCCCAGGTAGGGCTGGTCCTCCTTGGCCCCGACCCGGAGGTAGCCGCGCTTCTTCGCCTTCGTCCAGGTCGGCGAGGCGGGCAGCCGGAAGCCGGAGTCGACCTTGTACACGGGCAGTTGCCCGGGCTTCGGGCCCTTCACCGGCGGGCTGCCCTCCTTGCCGCACGCGGCGGCGAGCACGGCCAGCAGGAGACCGGCGCAAGCGGCCAGAACTCTTCTCGTACGCAACACGGAGCCCCCCGTCAGTGCTTGAGGATCTTGGACAGGAAGTCCTTGGCGCGGTCGCTCTCGGGAGCGGTGAAGAACGCCTCGGGAGTGCGGTCCTCGACGATGCGTCCGTCGGCCATGAAGACCACGCGGTTGGCGGCGGAGCGGGCGAAGCCCATCTCGTGCGTGACGACGACCATGGTCATGCCGTCCCGGGCGAGCTGCTGCATGACTTCCAGCACCTCGTTGATCATCTCCGGGTCGAGTGCCGAGGTGGGCTCGTCGAAGAGCAGCGCCTTGGGGTCCATGGCGAGGGCGCGGGCGATGGCCACGCGCTGCTGCTGACCGCCGGAGAGCTGGGCGGGGAACTTGTCGGCCTGCGAGGCCAGTCCGACCCGCTCCAGCAGCTCCCGGGAGCGCCGGTCCGCGTCGTCCTTCTTCCGCTTGCGGACCTTGAGCTGGGCGAGCGAGACGTTGGCCAGCACGGTCTTGTGCGCGAACAGGTTGAACGACTGGAAGACCATGCCCACTTCGGCCCGGAGCTGGGCGAGGCCCTTCCCTTCCTCCGGGAGGGGTCTGCCGTCGATCGCGATACGGCCGGACTCGATCGTCTCCAGCCGGTTGATGGTCCGGCAGAGCGTCGATTTGCCGGAGCCGGAGGGGCCGATGACCACCACCACCTCCCCGCGGCCGACGGTGAGATTGATGTCCCGCAGTACGTGCAACTGTCCGTAGTACTTGTTGACGTCCCGCAGCTCGATCAACGGATCGACGGCCATACGCTGCCCTACCCACTTTTCGCTGTGTCGAGGTCAGCGCAAACTATCCAGCCTGAAAAAGGACTTCGTCACCGACACGCACAAATGGGGCATAAGGCTTCTTATCCGGTTGTAGCGAAATCCCTACCCTTCGGCCGACTCCGAGTACACCTGCGAGAGTTCGGGACTGCCGGCCATCGCCCAGTCCAGCCCGGCCTCGACCACATCGATCTCCCGCCCGGAGGCGAGCCGTACCGCGGGCCGTCCACTGGGCCAGATGTTCCAGGCCGCGCCGGGGACGTTCCGCACCAGGACCGTCCCGAGGTACAACCCGGCGTCGTTGCCCAGCCAGGGCAGTTCCTCGGGGTCGTCGCGCCAGCGCGGCGGCAACTGGTCGAGAGCCGCCAACGAGGCCGGACTGTCGTCGAGTTCGAGCCCGCGCTGCCCCGCCCGGACACGCAGCAGCTCGCACTCGGCGAGGAGCTCGGCCACGCCATCGGGATCGGCGGCGACGGCGGCGGCGAGCCCCGCCCCCCGCGCACCGTCGTGACGCTTACGCCAGTTGTCCAAGAAAGGGATGTTCATACCACTCAGGGTCGCATCCCTCCCGTGTTGCGCACCACAGGGCGCGCGGCCTGTCGTTCGAGTGCTGAACCCGAAGCGAGCGCCCGCGCGCGCTGCGCGGTGTGCACCGTGCACGGCCCGCCCCGGGCGGACGGTCACTCCTTCCTCGCGCCGGAACCGACGGATTCCGGCGCGAGAAGGGCCAGCAGTTCGTCGACGAGGTCCTCGCCGAAGGGTTCACGGGTGGCCAGGACGCGGTACCAGAGCATGCCGAACACGAGGTCGAGCACCGTGGACGGCGCCGGGCGGGCCGGCAGGTCGCCGCGCCGTCCGGCCCGGTCGAGGATCTCCCGGAGCGCCTCGCGGCGCCCCTCCAGGAAGCCGGTACGGAACCGCTCGCCGAACCCTTCGTCGATCTGGGCCTCCGCCATCAGCGCGCACAGGATGCCGGTGACCTGCCTGTTTCCGGCGAGCCCATAGGTGTCGCCCAGGAAGGCCCGCAGGTCGTCGCGGTACGAACCCTGGTCGGCGGTGGTGACGTACAGCTCGCCCTTGACGGAGAGCACGTCGAGCAGGACGTCGGCCCTGGATCGCCACCACCGGTAGATCGTCTGCTTCCCGCAGCCGGCCCTGGCGGCGATGCCCTCGATGGTCAGGCCCGCGTATCCGACCTCACCCATCAGCTCGAACGCGGCGACCAGGATCGCCATCCGGCTCTCCTCGCTCCGCTTGCGGCCCGGACGGGGTGCGGTGGGGGGTGTGGTGGGGGGTGTGTTCTCCGTCGACATGGTGCTAGCTTAATACGAGACGCCACGGTTCGAATTAGGAGATGTCCTGTGTCCCATCGCACCGCACTCGTTGTCGGAGGAACCTCCGGCATCGGACTCGCCACGGCCCGGCTGCTGCACGAACGAGGTACGACGGTCCACATCGCCGGCCGCGGCAAGGGCCGCCTCGACGAGATCGCGACCACCGACCCCGGGTTGATCGGCCACCGGGCCGATGCCCGGAACGCCGACGAGATCGGCGCACTCGTCGAGTCCATCGGCACCATCGACTGGCTGGTCCTGACGCTCAGCGGCAGCGACGGCATCGGCCCGATCGCCGAGCTGGACCTGGAAGTGCTGCGCGGCGCCTTCGACGCCAAGTTCTGGGCGCACCTCACCACGGTCAAGGCCGCCCTGCCCCATCTCGCGAAGGACGGCTCGATCACGTTGCTCGGCGCGATCACCGCCCGCGCCGGTCTGCCCGGGACCTCGGGCGTCGCCGCGATCAACGGTGCGGTCTAGTCCCTGGTGAAACCGCTGGCCACCGAACTCGCCCCGATACGGGTGAACGCCGTCTCCCCCGGGTTCGTCGACACCCCCTGGTGGAACGGCATGCCCGAGGAGGCCAAGCGGGCCTACTTCGCACAGGTCTCGGCGGTCCTGCCGGCCCGGCGCGTCGCCACCGCCGAGGACATCGCGGAGGTCGTCGTCCTCGCCGCGACCAACGCCAACACCACGGGTGCGGTCATCGAGTCCGACGGCGGTGCGCGTCTGGTGTCGCTGGGCTGATCCGCACCACCGGAACTCCGCCGTCGGCCGGTCCGTCGGCGGAGTTCCGCGTATTCGGCAACAGACGTGCTCCGGGCCGTCGTTCCGGGGTTCCGGGGTTTCACGGTCTCGCGGTTCCGCGGTTCCGCGGTTCCGCGGTTCCGGCCGAAAAGGGGTGGAGGCGAGGCGATCCGGGCTGGTAGCTTCACGATCATGTCCAGCCCCGAGTCCGACAGAGGCTAGCCACCGGTCCGCCGGTGGCTGATCCGCCGTCGAATCGCTCCCGTCGCGCCGCGTACCGGCCCGGAGCCGATTCCCATCGGCTGCCGCCGCAGGACCACCGCTGTGTGGGCTGCGCTCTTCCCGTCCGCGCTCGTGAACCGCTCCCGATGCGACCGTGCGTGGACTCTCCGGCTCCGGCGCCTGCCGCGTTGCCGAGTCACGTCCATGAACTCCCCGGACGTTCTTCCGCGTTGCCGCCCGTCATGACGGGCGGGCGTGGGCCCACACCCCCCTGTCTGGTCCATCCTTCAGCCGTCCATGGGGTTCCTTCATGCCATTCACTGTCTACGCGCTCGGGCTCGCCGTCTTCGCCCAGGGCACTTCCGAATTCATGCTGTCCGGTCTGGTCTCGGACATCGCCGACGACCTGCATGTGTCCATCCCCGCCGCGGGGCTGCTGACCTCGGCCTTCGCGATCGGAATGATCGTCGGGGCGCCGTTGATGGCGCTCTTCAGCCGGAACTGGCCGCGCCGCCGCGCCCTTGTCTTCTTCCTCTGTGTCTTCAGCGCCGTCCATGTCATCGGCGCGCTCACCCCCGGCTACGGGCTGCTCCTCGCGACGCGGGTCGTCGGGGCCCTGGCCAATGCGGGCTTCTGGGCGGTGGCCCTGGTGACCGCGGTCTCCATGGTCGGGCCCGAAGCACGGGCACGCGCCACTTCGGTCGTGGTCGGGGGCGTCACCATCGCCTGTGTGGCCGGGGTGCCCGCCGGTGCGGCGCTGGGCGGGCACTGGGGGTGGAGGTCGGCCTTCTGGGCCGTGGCCCTGGTCTCCGTACCGGCCGTCGCCGTGATCGCCAGGACCGTTCCGGCGGGGCGGCCGGAGTCCACTCCCGCTCCCGCGAGCGTCGAACTGCGGACCCTGGCCGGCCCGCGGCTGCTGCTGACCCTGCTGACGAGCGCCCTCGTACAGGGGGCGACGTTCTGCGCGTTCTCCTATGTCGAACCGCTCGCCACCCATGTGACAGGGCTCGGCTCGGCCTGGGTCCCCGGTCTGCTGGCGCTGTTCGGACTGGGCTCGTTCATCGGTGTCACGGCCGCCGGCCGGCTCGTCGACACACGGCCGGTCACCTTCACCGCGGCCGGTCTGGTGGCTCTGGTGATCGGCTGGACCGGGTTCGCGCTGACCGCGGGCAGCCCGTTCGCGACCGTGGCGCTCGTCCTCGTCCAGGGGATGCTCGCGTTCGGCACCGGTACGGCGCTGATCTCCTGGGTGTTCCGGCTGGCGTCCGACGCACCGACCCTGTCCGGCTCGTTCGCCACGGCCGCGTTCAATGTGGGTGGCGCGCTCGGCCCCTGGCTGGGCGGCCTGGCGATCGGTGCGGGATTCGGCTTCCGGTCGCCGCTGTGGGTGAGCGCCCTGCTGATGGTCCTGGCGCTGGGCACCGCCGGGGCGGCACTGGGGATGCGGCGTGCCGCCGATCGCGGTCGGGACGGCGTCCCCGCGGTCTGACGGACAGCGGCGGATGGGGCCCCGCCCGGCGCTGAACGGGCGGGGCTGTCCTGGTCACAGCAAGCAGCCAGCAAGCGGGATAAGGACAGGAACCACGCTATCGGCCACCACTGACAACGGGTCCTCAGATGTCGAGGTCCACGACCACCGGGGCATGGTCGGACGCGCCCTTGCCCTTGCGCTCCTCCCGGTCCACATAGCTGTCCGCGACCGCCGCGACGAAGGGCGCGTTGCCGTAGACCAGGTCGATCCGCATGCCCTTGTTCTTCGGGAAGCGCAGCTCCCGGTAGTCCCAGAAGGTGTACGGGCGGTCGTACTTGAGCGGGCGCGGTATGACGTCCGACAGCCCCTCCTCGCGCAGTGCGGCGAGGGCGGCACGCTCGGCGGGGGTGACATGCGTGGCGCCCTCGAACAGCGCCGGGTCCCAGACGTCCTCGTCGGTCGGGGCCACGTTGAAGTCGCCCAGGACCGCGAACGGCTTCGAGCCGGCGGCGTCCGCGGCGACGGCCTTCTGCAGGGCCTCGAACCAGCGCAGCTTGTACGCGTAGTGCGCGTGCTCGACCTCGCGGCCGTTGGGCACGTAGACCGACCAGACCCGGACCGGGCCGCAGGTCGCGGAGATGGCCCGCGGCTCCTGCACCCCGTCGTAGTCCGGGCCGTCCGGCAGTCCCTCGACCACGTCGGACAGGCCGGCCCGGGAGACCAGCGCCACGCCGTTCCACCGGCCGGTGGCGTTGACCGCGGACTCGTAGCCGAGCTCGCGGAGCGCGTCCGCCGGGAACTGTTCGGCGGTGCACTTGGTCTCCTGGATGCACAGCACATCCGTGCCGGTGCTTTCCAGCCAGGCCAGCAGCCTCGGGAGCCGGGCGGTGATCGAATTGACGTTCCAGGTGGCGATGCGCATGTACGTAAACCTAGCGGCTGGCACTGACAGCCGCCGGACCGGCGCCGGTCACAGGCCGGTCGAGTCCCCCGGGGCCAGCCGGCCGTGGTCGGCGCCGCCGAGGCTGCCGATCTGGTTGTCGTAGATCGGGCGGGCGAGATCGGTGAGCAGCGCGTCGTGGATGTCGATGGCGCGGCGCGGCTTGACCTCGCGTACGTAGTCGATGACCTCGGAGATCTTGTTCCAGGGGGCCATCACCGGGAGCAGCAGGGTGTCGACGGGCCGGTCGGGGACGGTGAGCGCGTCGCCCGGGTGGAAGAGCGAGCCGTCCACCAGGAAGCCGATGTTGGTGATCCTCGGGATGTCCGGGTGGATCACCGCGTGCAGCTCGCCGTGCACCTGTACGTCGAAGCCCGCCGCGGTGAAGGTGTCGCCGTGGCCGACGGTGTGGACGCGGCCGGGAAAGGCCGCAGCGAGCCGGTCGGCGACGCTGCGCAGGGTCCAGATCTCGGCGGCCGGGTCGGCCTCCATGCCCGCCCGAAGCCGCCCCTCGTCGAAGTGGTCGGGGTGCTCGTGCGTCACCAGCATCACGTCGGCGCCGACGGCGGCGTCCTGCTCGGAGAAGCCGCCCGGGTCGATGACGAGCGTCCGCCCGTCCTTCTCCAGGCGGATGCAGGAGTGCGTCTTCTTGGTCAGTGTCAGGTGCACGGGGTTCACGGCGTCCATGGCTCCCATCCTGCTACGGGCGGGGCCTCGTTTCTTCCTGAATCACGCTCTGGGCGACGGAGAAGGCGGCACCGGCGGCGGGGACGCCGCAGTACACGGCGGTCTGCATCAGCACCTCCTTGATCTCGGCCGGGGTGAGGCCGTTACGCAGGGCGGCCCTGACATGTGCGGCCAGGCCCTCCAGATGGCCGGAGGCGACCAGCGCGGTGAGCGTGACACAGCTGCGGGTACGGCGGTCCAGGCCCTCCCGGGTCCATACCTCGCCCCATGCGTAGCGGGTGACCAGCTCCTGGAAATCCTCGGTGAAGTCGTCGGCGTCGGCCAGGGCCCGGTCCACATGGGCGTCGCCCAGCACCTCGCGGCGGATCTTCAGGCCGGGCTCGTACGGGTCGGGGCGTCCGGTGGTCCCGGTCGGGGGCTGCGGCGTGGCCGCGGTGATCTCCGCGACGGGCAGCACGGGCGCGGAGAGCTGCGGGGTGGACGGCGGGACGGGGATGGCGGCGAGGGTGTCCTGCCAGGCCGTGGAGAAGTGGGTGAGGAGCAGATCGGTGACGGCTACGGGCTGCTCGACCGGGGCGAGATGGGCGGCGCCGGGGACGAGCGCGAGCCGGGCGTCCGGTATGCCCGCGACCAGGGTGCGTGCGTCGCCCGGTCCGGTGACCCGGTCCTCGGCGCCGACCAGGACGAGGGTCGGGGCGGTGATGCGGCCGAGTTCACCGCGGACGTCGAAGGCGGCGAGGGCCTCGCAGGCGGCGATGTAGCAGCCGGGGTCGGTGGTGCGGACCATCTGGACGGCCCATTCGACGATGGCCGGCTGCGTGGCGGCGAACCCGGGGGTGAACCAGCGCTCGGGTGCGGTGCGAGCCATCGGCTCCAGTCCGTTGGTGCGCACCACCACCCCGCGCTGGCGGAATTCGTCGGCGCTGCCGAACCGGGGCGAGGCGGCGACCAGGGCCAGCGAGGCGACCCGGTGCGGGTGGCGCAGCGCGAGGTCGGCGCCGATCGCGCCGCCGATGGAGCAGCCCGCGTACCCGAAGCGCTGGACGCCGAGACCGTCGAGGGTGGCGAGCAGCCGGTCGGAGAGGTCGCCGATGGCGGTGGCGGGGTGGGCGGGGGCGCCGCCGTGACCGGGGAGGTCGTAGCGGAAGACTCTCCAGTGCTGGGTGAGCTCCGGTATCTGCCGGTCCCACATGTGCCATGAGGTGCCGAGGGAGGGGCCCAGGACCAGGATCGGTGCGTCTTCTGGCCCGTCAAAGCGGTATTGCAGGGTTTCAGTCGTCGTCTCACTCACCCGCTCACGCTCCCATAACGCACGAGATCCCACATCGCCGGGGGAACCCAGCGGTTTCTGTCCCTCTCTTGGCGACGGGCCCGGCACTGCCGGGACCCCGAGGGACCAGGTGGCTGCCCGGCGTGTACGCGTGACCCCGTCGACAGTGGGTCTTCCAGGCGCACGCCTGCTCCCAGTGCCTGCACCCCAGAGCCTCCATGGTCACAGCTGCCAGGTGACCCAGGGGGCAGCATCGCTTGTGGTGGCTTCCCCAAGGCTCAGCATGACCCGCCTGGAAGCTTTCCGAGATCTCGCTCATGAGCAGCTTGCGCACCGGGCGGTGGACCAGTTCCGTCTTTTCTCCCGTACGAGATCCGGCCGTAGCCGAACTGGCCCGCCCGATTACAGCTACCGGCCCATGTCGGCAGCCGGACCGTCCTGCTCGCACTTGGAGAGCGTCTGCGTCCGCAGCGACCGGTGCGACAGGCGTGCGAGCCTCGCTCGCCACCTCGCTGCCCGCCTGCGATGCGTTCGGAGGCCGTTGCGTGAAAGTTCGGTGGAGTACAAGTTCGCCATTCCGCCACGATCTTGCCCAAAGCCCTTCTAAGATCCCTGGCAAGGCGGTTCTCCGCATCTCTATGTACTCCCTCACGAGCAGGGCTTCAGGCCCTTCTGAACGCTGAGAGCAGGAGATGACATCTACGTATGAACAAGTGAAGGGAGCCGCGCCCGAGCCGCGTCGGCGACGGCCGGGCATGCCCGGTCGCCGCACCGTCGGCTGTCTGGCCGCGCTCGCCTTGGGAATCGGAAGTGGCTCGTTAGCCGTCGCGCCTGCGGCGCACTCGCAGACGGAGGAAGGATCGGTGACGGTCCGGGTGATCCGGGCCGTGGACAACACCGGAGTGTGGACACCCGCGCTGGAACCGGGCCTCGCGGGCGTCAAGGTGACCCTCACCGACGACGCCGGGACGGGCACCGAGGGGGTCACGGCGGCCGACGGCACCGTGACACTGACTCCGGCGGCAGGCAGCGCCACCAGCGGCAAGTACCGGGTGCAGGTGGTGAATCCGAGGCCGGGTGTGCTGTTCCCGGCCTTCGCCTCGCGCCAGGGACTGGACGGTGCGCCCAACCAGTTGAGCAGCAATGAGGAGTTCGTCGACCTCTCCGGCGAGAAGAACGTGGCGTACACCACCGGGCTGTGGAGTCCGGGTGACTACTGCCAGAAGAACGCACCGCTGGTGACGACCTGTCAGCCCACCACCCGCGAGGGCGGGACCCAGCGCACGCTGGTCTCCTTCCCGTACGACGCACGCGGCCAGGACGGCGTCGACGTCGATGTCACGAACATCGCCACCAACGCCGAGACCGGTACGCTTTTCGGCATCGCGTGGAACAAGGCCGACAAGCGGGTGTTCTCCTCTGCGCTGGCCAAGCGCACCACGGACTACGGTCCGGGCGGCGCCGGGGGGATCTATGTGACCGACCGCGCGCAGAAGAAGACCACCCTGTTCACCGTCGTCCCGGACGCGGGGACGACAGCGCACGGCCAGGGTACTGACGACGCCTTCCTCGCCGTGCCCGGCAGGGAGAGCCTGGGCGGCATCAAGATCACCGATGACGGCAAGGACCTGTTCATCGTCAACCTCAACAACCGCAAGCTCTACCGCTATGACGCCACGGTGGCGACCGCGGCGGCGCCCAAGGCCGTCACCACCATCCCGGACCCGGGCTGTCCGGCGGCGGTGGACTGGCGCCCGTTCGGCCTCGGTCTGCATGACGGCGTCGGCTACGTCGGCGGGGTGTGCTCCGGCGAGTCCACCGGGAAGGTGACGGACCTGCGCGCGGTGGTCATGCCCTTCGACCTCGACACCGGAGCGTTCCGGAAGCCGGTGCTGGACCAGCCGCTGGACTACCCGCGCCAGTCCACGGTCGGCGGGCCCCCGTGCGACGGCGCGGGCTGGTTCCCCTGGACCGACACCTTCCCGACCTCCCAGAACGGCCAGGCCTGTCAGAGCTATCTGGCCCAGCCCGAACCGGAGTTGGGCGAGATCGACTTCGAGGCCGACGGTTCCATGCTGCTGGCCTTCCGCGACCGCTTCGCCGACCGGGCCCCGGCCGCCCCCACGCCCACCTCGGCCGCCAGCGCCCTGTCGGGCGGCGACCTGAACAAGGCTTGCCTGGCAGGCGAGTTGTACGTGATGGACACCAACAACGGCTGCGGGCTCTCCCCCCGGGGCACCCGCTTCTTCGACACCAGCCGGATGGGTTCCCACCACAACGCGTCCTTCGCGGGCATGGCGCTCTCCAAGGTCGAGGACACCATCGCGACCGCCGGCTTCGACCCCAACAGCACCGCCTTCGGGTACGGCACCGCCTTCGTCAAGCGCGACGGCAAGCAGGACCCGAACTCCGGCCTGCGCCTCAACCCACCAGGAACCATCGCCCCGTTCGGCAAGGGCGCCTCGATGGGCGACCTGGAGGTGCTCTGCGACCAGGCCCCGCTCCAGATCGGCAACCGGGTCTGGTACGACCCCGAGCGCAAGGGCATCCAGAAACCGGGCCAGCGCCCGGTCGTGGGCGCGACCGTCAACCTGTACGACGAGTCGGGCAAGCTCGTGGGGACGGCCGAGACGACGGCGCGTGGCGAGTACTACTTCGACGACTCCAATGTCACCGGTGGCCTCCGGCCGAGGACCAAGTACACCATCCGCCTCGACAAACCGGCCGACTACGCCAAGGGGGGCCCGCTCCACCAGTGGGTGCCCACGGAAGCGGATGTCGGCGACAACCACTTCATCGACTCCAAGGGCATCGTCCCGCGCGACGCGCGCTTCCCGGAGCGGGCGTTGACCACCGGCGGGCCCGGAGAGAACGACCACACCTACGACTTCGGCTTCCGGCAACAGGAGGGCGTGCTGCGCCTGGTCAAGCACGACCAGGACGGCAGAGCGCTGGCGCGGGCGAAATTCCAGCTGTGGAAGGAGACGAACGGCTCCGACGAGCTGCAGACCACCGGGGCGGAGCCGGACACGAAGGTCGGCAAGCCCTGCATGACCGGGACCGACGGCATCTGCCGCGGCACCGGCGCACCGGGCACGTACTACTGGCAGGAGGTCAGCCCGCCCGCAGGTTACGCCGCACCGGACGTGACCGTGTTCGGGCCGCTGGTGCTGACCTCCGACAACCTCGACGACGGGGTCTCGGTGACAGCGGTCAACCGACGGCTTCCCACCACCGAGCCGACGCCGACACCGACGAAGCCGGTACCGGACACACCAGGCAAACCGGGTTCGCCGGGGGCTCCAGGCGCACCAGGTGCACCTGGCCACGTACCCAACTCGGGCCTGGCGTCCACCGGCATGAGCCAGGTGGTGTCGCTGGCCCTGGCCGGCTGCGCCGCGCTCACAGTTCTCGGTGCGGCACTGGTCGTACTGATGCGCAGGCGAAGGGCACAGCACCGCTAGCCCCGGAGCGGGGCGACCGGCACCGGTGACCGTCCGGGCCGGCTCAGGCGGGTTCGCGAACCAGCGGTTCGCGAACCCGCCCTCCTGTGTGACCGACCGATGAGAGAAGGCGACCGCATGGCTCGGAAGAGGAAGACCGACGGCCGTACGCCGCGCCGGGCCCTCTGGTTCAGGACACTGATCGCGGTCACGGCGTGCGGCGCCGCGGTGGGCGGCCTGGCCGCCTACCGGACCTTGTCGGACGACACCGCCACCGAGCGGCCGGTGACGATGGAGGAGGCCTCCAGGCTGGCGCTGTCGCGGCTGAATCTGTACCAGGCCAGTCCCGTGGCGATGACGCTCACTGCCACCGAGGGCGGCGGAGTGGTGGTGCGGGTCAAGGGGGTCGTGGACTACCGAACCCACCGGGCCGTGGGGAGCTATCAAGTCACCGGATCCTCCGGCACTTCCGGGCCCGCCACCGGGCAGCTCGACCACGGACTGATCGTCTGGGACACCGGCGGCCTCGGCCTGGCCCCCGTGCCCAAGGGCGACAACAGACCGGCCTGGCAGCAGGCCGAGCACATCCCGCGCTCGGGCTGGTCCGCGCGCTCCTACACGGCCGATCCCCTGGACGCCGGGCTCCAGTTGCTGATCGAGCTCGGCGCGGACCGCCCCGACAACCCGCTGTTGCTCGCACAGTCCGGGGCTCGCCGGCTGGAGCGTGATCGCATCGACGGCCGCAGCTACGACCGGTTCGCCGGGCCGCGCGCCCAGGGCGCCACGCCCGGTGCGGGTCCCGACGGCGGACGGTCGCCGCTGACGTACTGGGTCGACGGTGACGGCGGCCTGCGGCGGGTGACGATGCGGATGCCGGGCCTGGGGACTCCGACCACCGTGGAGTTCTCCGGGCGCGAGGGCCGCGCGAAGCTCCCCGAGGCGCCGTGGGGCACCGGCTGACATCTCGGTGCCGATGCGCCCCGGCTTCCGCGGTTGCCGACGGCCCTCCTCGACCCACCCTTCGGGGCGGCACGGTGAACGGGGGCCGAGTCCACCGCAGCGCCATGCTCAGCGTGAGTGCGGCGCGGCGTCCACGTCCTTCGGGAGCGGATACGCGGCCGCGTCGACGACCCCTGGCAGGCCGGTCGCCGGGCTGCCCGGGGCCGTCGGGTCCGGCATGGACGGCTGGGCGGGTGGGGCCGATACCTGGCTGAACGGAACGCCGGGCGGCGCCTGCACCGGCGCGGTCCGGCCGGTGGGCAGCGCGCCCCGGCCACGGGTGCCGCAGCCCGCACGACCCTCCAGGCCGTTCGGGCTCTGGGTGTCGGGCCGGTTGCCCGCGAAACAGTTGCCGGGGTCGGCCGAGGCCAGCACGAGGTCGATGCCGTTGCCGGTGGCGCGGTTGCCTTCGACGCGATTGCCGCTCGCCGGATGCCCCGGCGGGTCGGTGACGACCACTCCGGCCGCCCGGTTGCCCCGGACCAGGTTGCGCTGGACGCGGTTCGCGGTGCCGCCGCCGATGCCGATGCCGATGCCGAAGCCCCCGTCCGCCTGCTCGGGCGTGTCGGCGGCGTTGTTGTCGGCGACCACGTTGCCCGCGATCACCGCGCCGTGCTGCGGGGCGAGGGCCTCCAGGTCGTTGGAGTTGACTGTGACGCCGACCCGGTTGCGGGCGACGCGATTGCCCAGCACCGACAGGCTGTCCGAGGCATTGGTCAGCTCGATGCCGACCGCGTTGCGCTCCACGGTGTTGCCGCGGACGACGGTGCCGCAGGGCTTGCACTGGCCGACGTAGATGCCGGAGTCGGCGTGCCCGGAGGCATAGGAGTCCTCGATCACGCCGTCGCGCGCGTCAAAGGCGTAGATGCCGTACAGGCCGTTGTTGTATGCCGTGACCCGGGTCGCGCGGAAGCCCCGGACGGCAGGGAAGCGGGTGGTGTCCAGCGGGTCGTAGGCGGAGCCGCCGGCGCCGCGCTGCTGCAACCGCTCGTCGGTGACGCCGGTGAACAGCACACCGTTGGCGAGGTAGCCGTGCACGGTGAGGTTCTCGACCACCGAGCCGGCGCCGGTCACGGTGATGCCGTTGGCCAGACGCACACCGCCGTCGAAGACCACCTTGTTGCGGTCCGTTCCGCGCAGCACCAAGCGGGGCTTGGTGACGCGCACGCTCTCCCGGTACACACCCGGGCCGATCAGCACCGTCTCGCCCTCACGAGCGACGTCCACCGCCTGCTGCACCGAGGGGAAGTCCTGCGGGACGCGCAGCACGCTCCCCGCCGGATGCCGCGCATCGCCGGACGTCGACCCCGTACCGGAGCACCCGGTGGCCGCCAACGCGACCGAGACGACCAGCACCGACAGACGCAGCGCCGCCAGGGACACCGCCGCCGGGACTGCCGAACGGTTCAACAGGCGTTCTGCAGACAGGGTTTGCATGGCAGATGTTTTATCGTCTCCAATAGGCCTATGCCCACCGAACAGGGAAATGCGCAGGATCCACCCCGACCCGCGGCAACCGGTTTCGGGCGGCGTCGGGCACTGCTCGCAGCCGGAGCGGTGCTCGCAGCCGGGGCCGGCGCGGCAGCCGACGAACTGGCGAGAGGCGACCGGACAGCCGACCGTGCCACCTCCGGCGCCCCGCCGACCGAGGCCGCGATTCCCTTCCACGGCGCCCGACAGGCAGGTGTTACGGCGCCCCAGCAACCGGCGACGCACCTGCTCTCCTTCGACCTCCCCCGGACCTCGGCCGCCACCGACCGGAAGGCCCTTCGCAGCGTCCTCGGCGCGCTGACCAGCACGCTCGCCACCGCAGCCGCCGACGCCCCGCCGGACCCGAGGCTCCAAGGCGGCGGCGCCACCCGGCTCACCTCCCTGGTCGGCATCGGCCCCGCTCTCGCCGCTCGGCTCGACCTCAACGTCCCCGCCTCACTCGTGGAGTTGCCGCCGTTCCCCGGCGACCGCCTCGACCCGCGCCGCAGCGACGGCGATCTTCTGGTCCAACTGTGCGCAGCCGACCGCTGGACGCTCACCGTCGTTGCCGAACTCGTCGGCAGGGCCGCACACACCGCCGGCGCCGTGCCGCGCTGGACCCAGTCCGGCTTCCTGCCCCACACGACCCCGGGCACCACCCCGCGCAACTTGTTCGGCTCCAAGGACGGCACCGCCAACCCCGATCACGCGGCGGCCGAGCAGTGGGTCTGGGGCCCACCCGGAGCCCACGGGGACGGCACCGTTCTGGTCTACCGCAGGATCCGCATGGACGTCACCGGCTTCGCGGCCCTCTCCGAGGGCCGGCGCGACCGGGCGATCGGCCGCCGTGCCCGCGACGGCGTCGCCCTCAGTGGCACCGCCGAGCATGACGAGCCGGACATCTACGCCAAGAACCCCGACGGTTCCTACGTCATCCCCGCCACCGCCCACGTGCGTCTCGCCAGCCCCCGCTTCGACGGCGGTGCCCGTATGCTCCGCCGCAGCTACAGCTACGACGACGGCCCGACCGACCGCGGCCTTCTCTTCTGTGCCTTCATGCGCGACTCCGCCCAGTTCACCCGCGTCCAGAACCGCCTGGCCGCCCGCGACGCCCTCACCCCGTTCCTCCAACACCGGGCCTCGGCCGTGGCCTACGTCCTGCCCGGCGCCGCATCCGCCGGGACTCTCGGCGAACAGCTCTGGACATGAGGTCCGCCGCGCCATGCCGGTCGGCAACGGCGATCCCGAGCACGACCGAGCCCCGTTGAACATCGTGAGGCCGCGACGCGTCGTCTCACTCACCCGCCCGCGCTCCCATATCTCACACTTTCCGACGAGAGAGGGGGTCGGGGCACTCGCCGGACCTCCGCATGCGTGCACCGCCGGACAGAGATCCTCCACATCCGGCTTCGCATACCGGCGCTCCGTGGTCCTGATCCCTGGCCGAACTGTCTGCTACTCGTCCTCGGTGGTCCTGGCCGGGCCGCCGGTCCGTACCGGAAAGAGCTTGGACCAGCGTGCTTCCTCCTCGCGCTGCTCCTGGCCCCGTCGCAGCCGCGCCTGGACGGTCAGGGACACCACGGCGGTGGTGCCCGCGACCGCCGGCAGCGCGGCCACGACCGGAGCGACCGGTATGAGCAGCAGAAGCATCGTGAGGGCCGCCGATCCCCACGCGGTCAGCACGGCGGCCGCGGCCGGCCGCCGGGAGCGCGGCCGGTCCTGGCCCGCTCGCAGATCGACATAGGCAGGCAGGTACCAGACGTTGCCGGACGCGAGGAGCACGACGACGCCGACCGCCAGAACACCGTGGGACATCGGGCAGCACTCTCCTGAGGGCGGGGTTCGGGGAGGGGAGACGGAAGGGTCAGTGCGGTACAGCGGGTTCGAGTTCGAGTGCGGCGATCTCCGGATGGTGCAGATCGAGGGCCGGGGACTCGCTGCGGATGCGGGGCAGCGAACTGAAGTTGTGCCGGGGCGGAGGGCAGGACGTGGCCCATTCCAGGGAGCGGCCATAGCCCCAGGGGTCGTCGACGGTGACCTTCCGGCCGTACTGGCTGGTCTTCCAGACGTTGTAGAAGAAGGGCAGGAACGACAGTCCGAGGAGGAACGAGCCGATGGTGGAAAGGGTGTTGAGAGCGGTGAATCCGTCAGCGGCGAGATAGTCCGCGTACCGGCGCGGCATTCCCTCGGCTCCGAGCCAGTGCTGCACGAGGAACGTGAGGTGGAAGCCGACCGTCAGCACCCAGAACGTGATCTTGCCCAGGCGCTCGTCGAGCATCCTTCCGGTGAACTTCGGCCACCAGAAATGGAATCCGGCGAACATCGCGTACACGACCGTGCCGAAGAGCGTGTAGTGGAAGTGGGCGACGACGAAGTACGAGTCGGAGACGTGGAAGTCCAGTGGTGGTGAGGCCAGGATGACTCCGGTCAGTCCGCCGAAGACGAAGGTGATCAGAAATCCGGTGGTCCACAGCATCGGCGTCTCGAAGGACAGCGATCCCTTCCACATCGTGCCGATCCAGTTGAAGAACTTCACTCCGGTCGGTACGGCGATCAGGAAGGTCATGAAGGAGAAGAACGGCAGCAGTACGCCGCCGGTCACATACATGTGGTGGGCCCAGACGGTGACGGACAGTCCGGCGATGGCGATCGTCGCGGCGACGAGACCGATGTAGCCGAACATCGGCTTCCGGGAGAAGACCGGAATGATCTCGGAGACGATCCCGAAGAACGGCAGTGCCAGTACATAGACCTCGGGGTGGCCGAAGAACCAGAAGAGGTGCTGCCACAGAAGCGCGCCTCCGTTGGCGGGGTCGAAGATATGTGAGCCGAACTTCCGGTCCATCTCCAGCGCGAAGAGCGCCGCGGCCAGGACCGGGAAGACCAGGAGGATGAGTACGGCGGTCAGCAGTACGTTCCAGGTGAAGATCGACATCCGGAACATCGTCATTCCCGGGGCCCGCATGCAGATGATGGTGGTGATGAAGTTCACCGCTCCGAGAATGGAACCGAAGCCGGAAAGCGCCACGCCCATGATCCACATGTCGGCACCGATGCCCGGTGAATGCGTGGCGTCGGACAACGGGGCATAGGCGAACCATCCGAAGTCGGCAGCGCCCTGCGGAGTGAGGAATCCCGCGGCGGCGATCAGCGATCCGAAGAGGAACAACCAGTACGCCAGCATGTTCAGCCGCGGAAACGCCACATCGGGTGCGCCTATCTGAAGCGGCATGAGCCAATTGGCGAATCCCGTGAACAGCGGCATGGCGAACAGCAGCAGCATCACCGACCCGTGCATGGTGAATGCCTGATTGAACTGCTCGTTGGAAATGATCTGCGTCCCGGGGCGGGCGAGTTCGGCGCGCATCACGAGTGCCATCGCGCCGCCGATGAGGAAGAAGACGAACGCGGTGACGAGATAGAGCGTGCCGATCTGCTTGTGATCGGTCGTCGTGAGCCACGAGACGACGATCCGCCCGCGGGACGACCGGCCCGGCAGATCGGTGCCGGGGTGCGTCGCCGACTCGCTCGTGTCCGCCCGGGTGTCTCCGTGGCCGTTCCTGGCGGAGGGCGTGTCGGCGACTGCGGCTCCGGGGTCCGGGGGCACGGGCCCCTGTGCGGGGGCGGCTCGGTTGCCCTGCGATTCCATTGCGTCCACCGGACCGTGTCCTCCAGCTCTTGCGGCTCTTCGAGCGCTCCCCGCCGCACGGGCGGAGGGGAGCGGTCGGAAAGGCCCGGCGGATCACGAGGGGACGGACCGGACCTTCCCGGCCGCACCATGCTGGCCGTGCCCCTCGAAGCCCTCCAGGGACCGACGGGTACCGTCCGCGGGGCCGACCGGCCCTACTGCCGGTCCATCAGGCGGCCGACCGGCCTCACCCGGGCCGGTCCGGGAGGCGGCAGTGCACCGCCGGGCCCTCGGCCCCGCGGCTGTCGTAGGCTGACCGTCCGTGGACCGGTCCCAGCCCTGCGGTGATCCGGTGAGCGATTTCCCGGCATACGGCACACGGATCCTGAGAGCGGCGCCCCGATGACAGAGACAACACCTACCGCGCCCGGCTCCCCCTTCGGAGTCCCTTCTCCCGGCTCCGCCTCCCCCGCCCTCGACTCGCCCGGAGCCCGCTGCACCGGTCCGGCGGCCTGGCCCCAGCCCAGCCGGCCGGACAGGATGCGCAGTCTGCTGGATGCCGTGATGAGTCTGGGGCGGGGCCTGGAACTGCCCGAGGTGCTCCGCGGGATCGTGGAGGCCGCGGTGACCCTGACCGACGCGGAGTACGGAGCGCTCGGCATCGTCGGGGACGGACAGAAGCTGCTGGAGTTCCTGCCGGTCGGCATATCGGAGCAGCTCGCCGCCGTGATCGGCCAGACGCCGTGCGGGCGCGGAATCCTCGGTGAGCTGATCCATCACCCGGAGCCGCTGCGGCTCACCGATCTGAGCAGCCATCCCCGCAGCTTCGGTTTTCCGCCCCATCATCCCCCGATGCGCACCTTCCTCGGGGTGCCGGTGCGGGTTCGGGACGAGGTGTTCGGCAACCTCTACCTCACGGAGAAGCGGGGCGGGGTGAGCTTCGACGCCGACGACGAGGCGGTGCTGACCACCTTGTCGATCGCGGCCGGGGTCGCCATCGACAACGCCCGCATGTACGACGAGAGCCGTCGTCGGGAGCGGCGTCTGGAGGCACTGGGCGAGATCACCCGCACCCTGCTCTCGGGAACGGACGCCGACGAGGTGCTGCATCTGATCGCCGAGCGGGCGATGGAGGTGGCGGGCGCCGACCGGGCCGCGATTCTGCTGCCGACGCCCCCCGCGCCCCTCCCCGGGGCCTCGGAGACATCCGGGGCCGAGGCACGTCTGACCGTTGCCGTCGCCCATGGCAGGGACGCCGAGCGCGTGACGGGGCTGTCCGTACCCGCGCGGGGATCACTGGCCGGACTCGCCGCCCGTACGGGGACACCGGTGCACTGCGCCGATGTCCGTTCCGATCCCCGGGCCCACCCGTTCGGCGACGGTGCCGAGGACGGTCTGGGCCCGGTGGTGACGGTGCCTCTGCGGGTCGACACCGGGGCAAGGGGCGCACTGCGTCTGGGGCGGCCGGTGGACCGCCCGCCGTTCGACGACACCGAGGTCGCGCTCGTCTCGGGCTTCGCCGACCAGGCGGCCATCGCCCTGGAACTGGCCCGTAGGCGGGCCGAGTCCGAGGAACTCGCCGTCATGCACGACCGGGACCGGATCGCCCGCGATCTGCACGATCTGGCGATCCAGCGTCTCTTCGCGACCGGGATGACCCTCCAGAGCACCACGCGTGCCATCGCGGACCGGCCGGACGCGGCCGAGCGGGTCAGCCGCGCGGTGGATGATCTGGACACCACGATCCGGATCATCCGGTCCACCATCTTCGATCTGCGGACGGCGGACGGTTCGGGCCGCGGCGGGCTGCGGCACCGGATGGCGGAGACCGCCCGCACGGCGGCACACGCCCTTGGCTTCCGGCCCTCCGTGCGGATCGACGGGCCGGTGGACACCACGGTCCCGGACGAGCTGGCCGAACATGTGGTGGCGGTCGCCGCCGAGGCGGTGTCCAATGCCTCCCGCCATGCCCGTGCCACTCGTATCGGCATCGTGCTGTCGGCCGACGACGCGGTGACCCTGACCGTCACCGACAACGGCATCGGAATCCGGGACGGTGTCACGACCGCGTCCGGGACAGGAGCAGCGGTCGATGCCGGTGAACCGGCGGCCGAACGCCTCGGAGGGCTGGCCAATATGCGTACGCGGGCAGAGCTCTGCGGCGGCACACTGGCCATCGAACAGCCGGCGGACGGCGGCACCCGGATCATCTGGCGCGTGCCGCTCCACGACTGACGCCGGAGTGTCCGTCAGCCGCGTGGGGCCGGAGGCCACCCTTGGCGGTCCTTGATCCGGCCGACGAGCATCGCGGCCTGGATGCGGCGGCCCACGCCCAGTTTGGCGAGGATCGAGGAGATGCGGTTCTTGACGGTCTTCTCGGCCAGGAAGAGACGTTCCGCGATCTCACGGTTGGTGAGGCCCTCGCCGATGAGGTCCAGGATCTGCCGTTCCCTGGGCGTGAGTCCGTCCAGTTCCGATGCCTCCGACGCCTCGGCGGGGGGTCGCTCGGTGCCCCGCAGCCGTGCCATCACGCGGGCGGTCGTCCGCGGATCGAGCATCGAGGTGCCCGACGCGACCGTGCGTACGGCGGCGATCAGATCGGCTCCGTTGATCTGCTTGAGCACGTACCCCGCGGCGCCCGCCATGATGGCGTCGAACAGCGCCTCGTCGTCGTCGAACGACGTCAGCATCAGGCAGGCAAGTTCGGGCATCAGGGCGCGCAGTTCCCGGCACACCTCGATACCGGCGTGGTCCCCGCCCCGGTCGTCGCCGAGGCGTACGTCCAGCACGGCGACCTGCGGTCTGCAGGCCGGTACGCGGGCCAGCGCCTCCCGGGCGTCGGACGCCTCGCCGACGACCTCGATGTCGTCCTCGGCTTCCAGCAGATCGCGTACGCCGCGCCGTACGACCTCGTGGTCGTCGAGGATGAAGACGCGTACGGGGGCCGCGGACCGCGACGGGGGCGTACTCGACGGGGTCGTGCTCAGTGGGGAATTCGCGAACTCATTCACATCGTGCTCGATCGGTTCGGGGAGAGGGCCGGAAGACAGTATGTGCCCGCCCCAGGGCCCGTTCCCGCCGGGGTGCAACAGCATGGCGAACGGCGTCTGAACAGGGCCGAAAGGCCCTGTGGCCGGGGGCCGGTCAGCAGGCAGGACGCGGTGCCATACTGACGCCGCCAAGATCGTCCGGGCGCCACGGACATCTCCCTTCCCGGCCACCCCACTGCGCTGCACCGAGGAGTCACCGGCCCATGAACACCCCGAGCGAGGACTACCACGCACTGCTCGCACGGCATGACGCGATGCGGCTGCGACGACGCATCCTGGCCCCGTCCGGCAGCCGTGCCGAAGCGTGGAGCGCCGAGGCCCCGCAGGCGTACGACGGAACGGCCGACCAGTCGCTGATCGGCGACTCGCTCCCACTGGTGAACCCGCTGGAGGAGCTGATCGCCGAGCTGTACCGGATCCTGTTCGAGCGGCATCCGTATCTGCGGTCACTGTTCCCCGAGTCGATGGCGTTCCAACAGGCCCATCTCGCAGGGATCTTCCGCTATCTGATCGGCAATCTGCACCGTACGGACGAAATGATCGGCGTCTTCGGGCAGTTGGGGCGCGACCATCGCAAGCTCGGGGTGCGCCCCGCGCATTTCGAGGCCTTCGAGGCGGCGTTGATCGAGGCGCTGCGCGTGCGCGCGGGCGCCCGGTGGACCCGTGCGCTGGAGCACGCGTGGCTGCGGATGCTGCGGCTGGCCGTCTCGGCGATGGTCAGGGGCGCGGACGAGGCGATCGCCGAACCGCCCAGCTGGGAGGCGACGGTGACCTCGCACGAACTCCGCACGCCCGATCTCGCGGTGCTGCGGGTACGGCCCCATCAGCCCTACGCCTTCGAGGCCGGGAGTTACGCGTCCCTGGAGTCGCCGCTGCTGGAACAGGCCTGGCGTCCCTACTATCTGGCCCGCGCGCCGCATCCGGACGGTGAACTGGAGTTCCATGTACGGGCCCGGGGCTCCGACGGGGTGAGCGATGCGCTGGTGCACGGTACGCGGGAGGGCGGCGCCGTCCGTCTCAGCGCCCCGCGCGGCGCGCTGGCCCTGCCGGATCACCTTCCGTCCTCGGACATTCTGCTGATCGCCTCCGGTACGGGCTGGGCCCCGATGAAGGCGTTGCTCCAGCGGATCGACGCCGACCGGTCCCGTGCGCACCGGGTACGGCTGCTGCTGGTTCCCGCCGCGCCGGAGGAGAGGGCGGCGGCCGAGGAGATGCACGACGCGGCGTACCTGGAAGCGTTCCGGCGCGGACGCCCCTGGCTGACCGTCATCGCGGCCGATGCGGCGAGCACGCGCTTCGCGGGTGCCGGGCTGCGGGCCCTGAACGGAATACTGCCCCCTCATCCCGGGGCCGCCGCCCGGCAGCACGTCTTTCTGGCCCTGGCCCCCGAGGCCGCCACGACCGGTCCGGCGCAGGCCGTGGCCGCGCGGCTGGTCGCCGCCGGAGTACCGGCCGCGCAGATCCATCACGAGACCACCGGCATCGTCGCGGTCACAGAAATGTCTGCCAGTACGACCAGAACCGGACTGCTATCAGCATGACGATGGCCAGGCACCAGGTCACCGGCACCACGAGGGGGAACTCCAGCACCGCCGCGACCAGGGCGCGTGGGGCGGGCAGGACGCCATGGCGCAGGTTGTGCACCGTGGTGTGCCAGAACATGAGGATGGTGGCCACCCACACGAGCACGCACCACAGGCAGAGGGCGCCTATGTCGAACAGGGCCTGTGTCATCAGCCACATGCAGAAGCCGACTCCGAACAGCGTGCCGAGGTTCAGCCCCAACCAGTACCAGCGCCGATAGCGTGCGCCTGCGAGCAGGCCCGCGCCGGTCCCCATCACCGCTCCGAAGGCGACCAGCCCGATGAGCGGATTGGGAAAGCCGAACACCGATGCCTGCTCGCTGCGCATCACACTCGTGCAGGACACCACGGGGCTCAGCGAGCAGGCGGGCACGAAGCCGGGATCGGCGAGCAGTTCGAACTTGTCGATCGTGATGACGAACGAGCCGAGCAGCCCGAGCGCGGCCGTGATGATCAGCAGCCACCCGAACCCGCGCCTCGCCCCGGCGCACTCCCGGTCGTAGCCCGTCCCGGACGCGCCGGCGCGGACCCGCTCGTCGGCCTCGGGTCCTTCCGGCGCCCTCCCCGTCCCACGTTCCGGCAGTCTCATGTCCGCACCCGTACGGAACCGTCCGGCCAGACGACCTCCACCCGGATTCCTCGCGCACGCGCGAAGGCAACCAGATGGGCGGTGGCGTCCCGGCCGTCCGACGGCGATCCGTCCCACACGGCGAGCACGGTCCGACACGTCTCCACCAGTCGTTCATCGGCGCCGACACACGCGTCGCGGTCGGCTGGATCGAAGGCCAGCAGCCGTACGTGTTCGGCCAGGACCAGCAGTTCGCCCGCGGCCGACCGGTCCCGCTCGGGCAGCACGGCGGGAACCGCGCCCTGAACCGGCAGCAGTACTGTCAGCTTCCGCCCGGCCTCCCGGGCGGCCCGCCCGAACGCCAGCGGCAGCCCCGCGCCGACCCGCACCAGGGCGGCGGCACCTTCTGCCAATCGGTCCAGTCTCGCTCTCAGTTCGGCTTCCACCAGTTCCAGGGATCTGTTGCTGAGGTCTCTGTGCCCGACGACTGCGATCACCGTGTTTCCCTCCTGCGTGCACCCGCGGCGTGCGATGCACCGCAGTGAACCCATCGGAGGTCCGACGCCGCTAGGGCCGTTCGGCCCTGGGGCCGTTCGGCCCTGGCGTGGGGACGGCGCCACCCGATGTACTCGTGCCTCAGGTGAGCAGACCAGGAGACGAGGCAGCCCCGTGAACCACTCATGCCATCAGTCGCCCCAGCCGTCCGTGCGCACGGCCGTGACCGCGCCACCGGAGGCGGCACCGTTCTCGGGTGCGGCGGCCGCAGGTCCGCGCCGCACGGTCGAGTTGACCGGTACCCAGGCACTGAGCCTGCTCGGCGGGGCGTCGCTCGGACGGATCGTCTTCACCCAGCGCGCGCTGCCGGCCATCCGACCGGTGAACCATCTGCTGGACCACGGTCAGATCGTGATCCTGACCCATCAGGACTCGGATCTGTTTGCCCAGGCCCGCGACCATGGCGACCGGGGGGTCGTGGTCGCCTACCAGGCCGACGACATCGATCCGCTGACCCATCTGGGCTGGAGTGTCGTCGCCACGGGCTACTGCCGCCCGGTCGCCGATCCGGACGCGCTGTCGCGTTACCGGCGGCTGCTCCGCCCCTGGCCGGGCCCGGTGATGAACTGTGCGGTACGCATCCGCCCGCATCTGGTCACCGGAATCCGGCTGGTCGCCTGACGCGAGGCGCTACGCGCCGGCTGGAACGACGGTACGGAACCACACCCGTGCGGTTTCCCGGCCGAACCCGAAGCACTTCTCGTCCGGCTCGCTGATCGGCAACTCCCTTCACAGGCGGCGAGTTGACCGCGGCTCAAGCTCCGGGAGGCGGGCCGGCCCGAACCAGGATCACGGCTATTTAGGTTAGGCTAAGCTAAGCACGTGAACAGGGTGCGGGGCGGCGCGGTCGTCGTCAAGTTCGGCGGCAACGCCATGGTGGACGCGAGCCTGCAGCGGGCGTTCGCCCGGGACGTCGTGGAGTTGTGGCGGACCGGCCTGCGCCCGGTCGTCGTACACGGAGGCGGGCCGCAGATCAGCGCGATGCTCGACCGTCTCGGCCTGGAGTCCCGCTTCGAGGCGGGCCTGCGGGTGACCACCCCGGAGGCCATGGACGTGGTTCGCATGGTGCTGAGCGGGCGGGTCCAACGGGAGCTGGTCAGCCAGATCAACACACACGGACCCTTCGCAGTGGGCATGACGGGCGAGGACGCGCACACGATGACCGCGGTGCGGCGTCCGGCCTGGGTGGACGGCCGACCGGTGGACATAGGTCTTGTCGGCGACATCGTGGACGTGAACCCCGGCATGGTGCGCACCCTCCTGGAGCAGGGGCACATCCCGGTGGTCTCCCCCGTGGCACGCGGCGAGGACGGACAGGTCTACAACGTCAACGCCGACCTCGCGGCGTCGGCCCTGGCCGTGGCCCTCGACGCCGAGCGGCTGGTGATGCTCACCGATGTGGAAGGGCTGTACGCGAACTGGCCGCACAGCACCGAGGTGATCGAGCACCTGACGGCCGACGCGCTGGAAGGACTGCTGCCCGGACTGGCCGACGGGATGCTGCCGAAGATGGAAGGCTGCCTGCGGGCCGTCCGCGGCGGTGTGCGCAGGGCGCACGTGCTCGACGGCCGTGTGCCGCACGCGGTGCTGCGCGGCGTCCTCGGCGAGACCAGCCCCGGCACCACCGTGGTTCCCGACAACAGCCAGAATCGCCACAGCAGCACCGTATGACCGCGGCGGACGAAGCGCCGCCGACGCACCGCCGAAGGGCCGCACCGACGGAGAGCGGCGCGCACACGCACGCCGGCCCTCACAAGACCTTGGTGAGGATCCGCGCGTTGCGCCGGGGATCCAGGGACTCCGCCCAGGACGAAGGCGCCAGGCGCGCGGCCGTGGGCGCGAAACCGTACCGGAGGAAGAGGCCGCCACCGCCGGTCGTCGCCGTGAACAGGGCACCGAGCGACTGGGCGCGCGCCATGGCCAGTACCGTGCGCAGGAGCCCGGCACCGACTCCGCGCCCCTGACTGTGCCCGGCCACGCAGAAGTTGTACAGGACGCCGACGGGCCCGCGGCCCTCCCCGGGGACGGCCGGGTGCACGCGCAGGCCGACGCAGCCCTCGATGGGCTCTCCGGGGGTCTGCGTCACGAGGAAGTCGGCGGCGTGGGCGGCGTAGAGGGAGGCGGGCCGCTCCCGCAGCGCCCCCGAGTGCACGAACGGCCGGGACAGTTCGGCGAGTTCGGCAGCGTCCTCCTCCTGCGCGGAGCGCACGGATGAGGTCGGTACGGGGAGCGCGTGCGGCAGTGGGGCGCGGTGCGGCGTGGCCGTGATCAAGACTTTCCTTACTCGGTTCACGATCGGGGACCGGCTCATCGCCGTGTCGCTCCGACGCGAGGAACGGGAGCGCCGACAGGCCCGTCCCGCGGGCGGCGGCGGGGCGATTCGCCGCGCGGGGTCAGTCGGTGGATGCCGCGAGGGACCGGGGGCGCAGATCGGTCCAGTTGGTCTCGATGAACTCCAGGCACGCCTCCCGGGAGTTCTCGGCGAAGGCGGTCGTCCATCCCCCGGGAACCTCGGCGAACGACGGCCAGAGCGAGTGCTGCCCCTCGTCGTTCACCAGGACCAGGAAGCGGCCTTCGGGGTCGTCGAAAGGGTTGGTGCTCATATGTCAGTGCCTCCTGGGCCCGACGGGCCGGTGACGGCCGCGTCGTGAGTGCGCGTCAGATCGTCGATGCGGGTGGAATCAGAGATGAGGGGAGCCGAGACATTAGGTTAGGCTCACCTAATACGAGAGGAGCCTAACCTCTCACCCTTCCCCCTCACAAGGAGATGCCGATGCGCCTGGTGATCGAACGGCTCCGCACCGAGGACGGCACGAACGCGCCCCCGAGCACATTCCTCCGGACCACGGCCGACCGCCTCACCAGCCGGCCATGACCGATCCCGACACCGGCCTCAAGGCCGACGAGGAGAGCGCCTTCGCCGAGTTCGGGCTGCCCGGCACACCCGGCACCGACGCGTTCTGGGCGGCTGCGCGGACGCCCGCCCCGGTGCCCGACGGCGACGGCGGCTGGCGGACCCTGTTCCTGTGGCGCGGGGCGGGGGCCTGCATCGACTTCGAGAGCTGGTCACAGCCTGTTCCGCTGCGCCGATGGGCCGGCACGGACTGCTGGTACGCCGAAGTACGGATGCCCGCGCGGCTGCGGGTGACCTACCGGATCATCGCGGGTGACGCCGCCCACGCGGACCCGTTCAACCCGGTCGGGGCCGGCGCCGACCGGTCCATCGCCGCGACCCCGGACGCCCCGGCCCAGCCGCACTGGCCCGCCGTCGGCGCCGACGACGTCCTGCCCCTCCCCCGCACCCGGCTCCGCTGGAGCAGTGACCGGCTCGGCGGACGGCGCACCGTGCGCGTGCACCCGGCGGGCGGTGGCGGGCCGGTGGTCCTGCTGCTCGACGGGGACGACTGGCTGCACCTGCACCCGGCCATGGCCGCGTTCGACTCGGCCGTCGCCGGTGGCGGGATGCCCCCCGTCACGCTCGTCTTCCTTCCGGCCAAGGACAGGGCGGCCGAGTTCGGGTGCAGGCCCGAGCTGTGGGAGGCGGTCCGGGACGAACTGCTGCCGCTGGTGGCGGAATCCGGCGTACCGGCCGACCTGGACCGGCTGGTGGTCGCCGGGCAGAGCCTGGGCGGGCTGAGCGCGCTCTACGCGGCGCTGGAGTTCCCGGACCTGGTCTCGCGCGTCGCCCTCCAGTCGGCCTCCCTCTGGTGGGCACCCGGTGCCATGGACCTGGCGGACCCCCTGGGCGGCCCGGTCGGCGGCGCCGTCGCCGCGCGGCTGCGGCAGCACCCCGACCTGTCCCGTCTGCGGTGCGCGTTCGACGTGGGGGAACACGAGACGCGGATGCTGCCCCACTGCGAACTCGCCGAGAAACTGACCGAACGGGCCGGTGCGACGGTGCGGGTCTCGCGCTCGGCCTCGGACCACGACCGGGCGGGCTGGCGGCACGCCCTGCTCAGGGACGTCGCCTGGGCTCTCGGCTGAGCGGTTCCGGGGACGTGTTCGGGCACGTCCCCGGAACCGCCCGGCGCTTCACCGGGCCACGGCCAGGCAGTAGTCGGCGTCGCCGGCCAGGAGGTTGCGGTGGGTGTCCTCGGCGGTGATGACGCCGTCGTCCAGGACGAGAACACGGTCGGCGGCGTCCAGCAGGGCCGGGCTGCTGGTGATCACGACCGTGGTACGGCCGCGGCGCATCTTCGCGACGTTGCGCGCGACGAGCTGCTCGGTGACCGCGTCGACGGCTGTCGTCGGGTTGTGCAGGACCAGCACGTCGCTGTCGGCGGCCAGGGCGCGGGCCAGGGACAGCCGCTGCCGTTGCCCCCCGGAAAGGTTCGCCCCGCGGTCGCGGACCGCGTATTCGAGCCCGTCGCGGTGGAGAGCGACGACATCGGTCAGCATGGACGCCTCGACGGCCTCGGGAATCCGCCGGCTGGTGCCCGACGGGTCGATGTTCGTGCGGAGCGTGCCCGCGAAGATCTCCCCGTCGTACGGATTCACCAGCATGTGCTCGCGGACCGCCTCGATCGACAGCTCCGCGATCGGCTGCCCGCCGAGCCGCACCTCTCCCTCGTACGCGCCGGGCGCGACGTTCACCGCGAGGACCGACGCGAGGTCGGCCGCCGCACGCGGCTGATAGACGGCGATCGCCACGAACTCACCGGCGGCCACCTCGAACTCCAGCCTGCGCAGGGACCCGTGCCGCACGCAGTCGACCGCGAGGCCTCCGCCCTCGGCCGGACACTGCGAGCCCGGCGTCGCCACCGGCGGAGCGGAGAGCACCAGCGCCATCCGCTCGGCCGACGCGCGCGCCATCATCACGTACTTGGGCATCTCCGAGAACATCTTGAGCGGTTCGATGATGAACTGCGCGAGACCCACGGCCATGACCAGTTCCCCGATGGTGATCCGGCCGTCGAACGCCAGCCCGCCCGCCGTCAGGGACACGGCGGCGGCGAGGACCGCGTTGAGGGCCAGTGCGGTGCCCGCGTACGTGCCGTTCACCCTGGCGACCGTGATCGCCTGGCGCTTCGCGTCCGTGCTGACCTTCCGGTAGGACCCGAACGCCGCGTGGTTGCCGCCGAAGCCGTGCAGCGGGCGCAGGCCGATGATCAGGTCGGCGACCTTCGCGCCCGCCCGCGCCACCCGGGCCTGCTGTTCGCGGGTACTGGCGCCGATCCGCCTGGACATCACGGCCAGGATCGACAGGATCGCGACGGTCCCCACGACCACCAGCAGGCCGAGCCGGATGTCGGCCAGGGACAGCGCGACCGCCGCGACCACCACCGCGACCAGGGAGCTGATCAGCAGCGGCACCACCTCGACGATGTCGGCGGTCTGGTCGGCGTCCTCGGTGGCGATGGTCAGCACCTCGCCGGACTTCAGGTCGACGTCCCTGGCCACCGGCTGGAGCCCGCAGGCGGCCACCTGCACCCGCCAGTGGTGTGCCTCGGTCGTGTTGGCCTTCTGCAGGACGCGCATCCCGAACCGCCACGACAGCGACACCGTCGTGATGATCACGGCCAGCGCGCCGATCGACAGGCCGAGCGCGCTCGGGCTCCGGTCCTGCATGGTGTGCTCGACGATCATGCCGAGCGCGATGGGGAAGGCGGTCTCCCCCGCCTGGTACAGGCCCATGAGGACGGTGCCCCGGACCATGGCGCCGACGTTGCGGCGCAGCGCGGTCCGCAGGATGTCCGACCCCGGCCGGGGCCGCTGCGTGTCAGGAGTTTTCATCAAGGTGGCGGGCAATCGCTTCCGGGGTTCGCAGGGTGAACAGATCACGGATCGTGATCACAGGACCGTACTCACGGCGGAGCAGCCCGGTCAGCCGCACCGCCAGCATGGAGTGCCCGCCGAGGGACACGAAGTCGCTCACCGCGCTCACCTCGTCGTCGTCCAGGTCCAGTGCCTCGGCGAAGAACTCGCACACCGCGATCTCGTTCCCGGTCTCCGGGCCGCGCTCTCCCCCGGTGGTCAGCGCGCCGAGCGGCCTGGCCTCCGGCAGCGCCTTGGTGTCGGCCTTCCCGTTCACGGTCAGCGGGATGCTGTCGACCCGGGCGAAATGCGTCGGGCGCAGGAAGTCCGGCAGACCGGCGCCCACTTCGGCGGCGACCTGCGCCAGGTCCGCTCCCTCCAGCACGAGATAGGCGGCCAGCCGGTACGCGCCGTCGACCTGCGGGTCGGGCTGGGCGACCGCGGCGGCGAAGCGCACCGCCGGGTGCGCCGCGAACACGGCCTCGACCTCCCCGAGTTCGACCCGGTGTCCGCGGATCTTGACCTGCTGGTCGGTGCGGCCCAGGTACGTCAGGTTCCCGTCGGGCCGGCGGACCACCAGGTCGCCGGTGCGGTACATGCGCTCGCCGGGCCCGCCGAACGGGCACGCGACGAAGCGGTGGGCGGTCTGGGCGCTCTGCCCGAGGTAGCCGCGCGCGATGCCGATGCCCGATACGTACAGCTCACCGGGGACCCCGTCGGGCAGCGGCCGCAGCCACGGGTCCAGTACGTACACCTCGGTGTTGTCGATCGCGACGCCCACCACCGGGTCCTGGCACTCGAAGGTGCCGACGCCGAGGGTGTTGATGGTGTACTCGGTGGGCCCGTACAGGTTGTAGCCGACCGTTCCCTCGGTCCCGGCGAGCCGCTGCCAGAGCGCCGGGGTGACGGCCTCGCCGCCCAGCAGCACCAGCGCCGGCCGCCGTGCCGGGTTGTCGAGCAGGCCCTCGGCCACCAGCTGCTGCGCATAGGTCGGGGTCACGTTGATGACGTCGATCCCGTGCTCACGGCAGTACTCGACCAGACGGGGGGCGTCGCGGCGCAGTTCCTCGTCGCAGATGTGGACCTCGTGGCCGTCGGCGAGCCACAGCAGCTCCTCCCACGACATGTCGAACGCGAACGACACGGTGTGCGCGATCCTGAAGACCCGGTGGTCGTGCTCGGCGAGGACCGGCTCGAAGATCCGCCGCTGATGGTTGATCAGCATGTTGGTGAGCCCGGCGTACTCGGTCACCACGCCCTTGGGCTTCCCGGTCGATCCGGAGGTGTAGATGGTGTACGCGGGGTGCCGCAGACGGTCCGGGTCGTCCGGTGCGAACGTCACGTACGGATCGGCCTCGGGCAGGGGGCGGTCCAGCTCGATCAGCTCGCCGCCGAGCCGGGGCGACACGGCGCTCACGGTGAGAATCACCTCGGGCCGGGCGTCCGCGACGATGGTCGCGATCCGCTCGTCCGGGTGGTCCAGTTCCAGCGGTACGTACGCGGCGCCGACGCGCAGCACGGCGAACAGCGCCACGATCGAGTCGACGGAGCGGGGGATCGCGAGGCCCACCATCGTCTCGGGGCCGATGCCCCGCCGGACGAGCACACCCGCCACCGCACGGCTGCGGTCCCGGAGTTGGGCGAACGTCATGGTCGAGCCGTGGGCGACGAGCGCGACCCGCTCAGGATCACGGTCCGCCGCCCGGTCGAAGCGGTCGACGACGGTGTCCGTGCCGACTTCGGTGCGCTCGGCCGGTCCGGGGACCGGGGCGAGGCCCGGAAGCGCGCCCACCCGCCCCGTCGACCGGGCCAGGTCCTCCAGCACGCGGAGGTAGTCGTCGAGGAGGCGACGGGCGCCCGCGGGGTCGTCGTCGCGGTGCTCCAGCTTGACCGTGAGCCGGTCGCCGGGCGTGACGACCCAGGTGAACGGGTAGTGCGTGGAGTCGTCGGCCTGCACCGAGGTGATGCCGTGCCTGGCGTTCATCTCGGCGAACGCGTCCAGGTCCAGGAAGTTCTGGAGCACGAACAGGTTGTCGAACAGGGTGTCGTGCCCACTGGCCCGCTGGATCTCGCCGAGCCCCAGGTGCTCGTGCTCCATCGCCTCGACCCTGGCCGCCTGTACGGCCGACAGGTACGCGCCGACCGTGTCGCCGGGCCGTGCCCGGGTCCACATGGGCACCGTGTTGAGCAGCACACCGACGATGCCGGCGTGGCCCTCGCCCTCCCGGCCCGAGACGGTCACGCCGAACACGGCGTCACCGCGCCCCGTGTGTGCGCCGAGAAGGAGGCCGAACGCGCCGGTCAGCACCGTGTTCAGGGTGACGCCGTGCACCCTGGCCGCGTCCCGCAGCAGCTGTGACAGTTCGGCGGAGAGCGTGTGCACGAGAGCGCGCGGCAGGTCTTCCGACAGGGCCGGGGCCGGTCCGGCGAGCAGCGTCGGGCCCGGGAGCCCGGCCAGGTGCTCCGCCCAGAAGCGGTTCGACACCGCGGGGTCCCTGGCGTCGAGCGTCCGGGCGTACTCCTCGAAGCTCGGCACGGCCGGGGCCGCGGCGGGCGGCTCGCCCGCCACGACGGCCTCGTACGCGTCGAACAGGTCCCGCAGGACGATCTCCCGGGACCAGCCGTCCCAGAGCAGCAGGTGGTAGCTGAGCAGCAGGCCGTCCCGGCCGTCCGGCAGCCGCACCACGGTCAGCCGGATCAGTGGCGGCTCGCCCGGGTCGAACCCCGACTCGCGGTCCCGGGTACGCAGCGCCTCGACCTCCGCGTCCGACCTCGCGGCGATCGTGCGGACGTCGACCCGCCGGCCCGCCTTGAGGACCTGGACCGGGTTGCCGTCGTCGTCGGTGGTGAAGCCGGCGCCCACGACCGGGTGCCGAGCGATCACGTACGCCATCGCCTCGGCCAGCGCGTCGGTGTCCAGGCGCCGCTCGAAGGTGAACCAGCTCTGCGCGACGTAGTGTCCGGCCGCGCCCGCCATCTGGGCCTGGAAGAACAGACCCCGCTGGAGCGGGGTGACCGGTGCCGTGCGCTCGGCCGTCGCGGCAGCGTCCGCGAGGTGCTCCAGCGCGCCGCGCCAGTGCTCGGTGATCTCGTCGGGTATGCCCTCGGCGAGGGTGAAGGCCGCGTGCAGGCTTCCGGTGGCGTCGTCGGTCCACGCGTTGACCTCGACGGCGTACGGGCTGCCCTGGTCGCCGCCGGTGACGTGCAGCGCCCTGGACTCGCTGCCCCGGCCGAGGTAGTTGAACAGCACCTGCGGGCGGGTGTTCAACAGCGGTGCCGTCTGCGGGTTGAGGTACCTGAGCAGGCCGTAGGCGACGTGCCCGCACTCGTCCGGCTGGCGCTCGGCGACCTCGCGCGCCGCCGCGACCGGGTCGGTGTGCGCCGTGAGCCGCACCGGTGCGATGGCGGTGAACCAGCCGACGGTACGGGAGTAGTCGTGGTGTTCCAGGGCCGGGACCCGGCCGTGCCGCTCCAGTTCGATCGCGAGGTCGGTGGGCGTGGGCTGGACGCGGGTCAGCGCGGTGCGCAGGGCGCCGCACAGCAACTCGGTGAGACCCAGGCCGAATGCGGCGGGCGCGCTGCGCGTCACCCGGTCGCTCACCTCGGGCGCGAGCACGACCGTGGTCTCGCGCGGGTCCTGGACCTCGGGCAGCAGGCCGGGGGCCCCGAGCGTGGTGATCCAGTGTCCGAGGTCGTCGGTGACCCGTGCGGACCGCACCGCCAGCGCTTCGGCGTACTCGGCGTAGGACGTGGTGGGTGGTGCCAGGGCCGCCCCGCTCATGGCGGTGGCCAGGTCGTCGAGGAGGACCAGCCAGGACACCGCGTCGACGGCGAGGTGGTGCACGGTGACCACCAGGGTCCGGCTCGCGGGCAGCCAGGAGAAGGCGATGACGTCCCCGGAGCCGGGATCGAGCCGTCCGGCAGCCTCGTTCGCCGCGGCCGTCGCGTCGCGGGCGTCGGTCGGTACGACGGCGACCTCGCGGGCGGGTTCGGTACGCAGGGTCCACACACCGTGTTCGACGCGCAGCCGCAACCGGAGGGCCGGGTGTGCGGCCACGACGGCGTTCGCGGCGCGCCGGGCGTCGGCGAGGTCGGTGCCCTCGGCCGCCACCACTGCCCTGGCCTGGGCGAACCGGGCGAGCGAACCGCCCAGTTCCCGCTGGCGCAGGATGATCGGTGTGGCCGGCAGCGGGCCGTCCTCGCGGCGGGACGGCGCGGACGCCACGGGCTGCGGGGCGCGCGTGCCCAGGTGGTCGGCGAGCGCGCGCGGTGTCTTCAGCAGGAACACGTCCCGGGGGACGATCGGCAGGCCGAGCGCCCTGGCCCGGTTGATCACGGTGATGGCGACGATGCTGTCGCCCCCGGCGCCGAAGAAGTCGGTGTCGGCGTCCACGGCGACGCCGGGCAGCGCCGCGGCGAAGACGTCGACCAGTGCGGTGAGCGCGGAGTCGCTCGTGGCCACCGGGGTGTCGCCCTGTGCGGCGCGCTCGCCCAGGGCCTTGCGGTCCAGCTTGCCGTTGACCGTCAGCGGCAGGGCGTCGACCGGCAGCACCCGGCCCGGCACCATGTGGACGGGCAGCTTGGTGGACAGCAGCGCGGTGAAGTCGCCGGGCACCCGGCCCACGACGTGTGCGACGAGGTGGTCACCGCTGTCCGCCACGGTGACGGCCACATCGACGACACCGTCGAGTTCCCTGACCGCCGACTCCACTTCGCCGAGCTCGATGCGGAATCCCTTGAGCTGCACCTGGTCGTCGGCTCGGCCGACGAACTCCAGCTCGCCGTCGAGCGTGCGGCGGGCGAGGTCGCCCGTGTGGTACATGCGGGAGCCGTCGGCTGCGAACGGGTTCGCCACGAACCGGCCCGCGGTGAGCGCGGGCCGGCCCAGGTAGCCGAGCGACACCTGGTCCCCGGCGACGTAGATGGCGCCCACCCGGCCCGGCGGCACCGGCCGGAGCCGGTCGTCGAGCAGGTGGGTGACCAGGCCGGGGATCGGACCGCCGATCGGGCTGACGTCGTCGCCGGGGCCGAAGTCCTCGTCGGTCAGCACCCGGTGGGTGACATGGACGGTGGTCTCGGTGATGCCGTACATGTTGACCAGCTCGGGCGTACCGGTGCCGTGCCGCTCGACCCAGCCGCGCAGCCGCCCGAGGTCCAGCGCCTCGCCTCCGAAGACGATCCGGCGCAGCGCCGTGACCGGTTCACCGGCGAGCCGGTCCGCCTCGATGAACTGGTAGAACGCCGAGGGGGTCTGGTTGAGCAAGGTCACCCCGCGCTCGCGGACCAGCCGGTGGAAGTCGACCGGGGAACGGGTCAGCGCGTACTCCGGCACCAGCAGTTCGCCGCCGTGCACCAGCGCGCCCCACAGCTCCCAGACCGCGAAGTCGAAGGAGAAGGAGTGGAACTGGACCCATACGTCGTGCGGGCCGAAGCCCATGTCGGGCCGGGTGTTCGTGAGGAGCGTCACCACGCTGGAGTGCGGGACGGCGACGCCCTTGGGCCGGCCTGTCGAGCCCGACGTGTAGATGACGTACGCGGGATCGTGCCAGTCGGCCCCGGGCCCGGCGGTGGTGGCCTGTGGCAGCTCGTCGCCCTGGACGAGCACAAGGGCCTTCACGTCCGCTCGGGCCAGCAGGCGGGTGAAGCGGCCTTGCTGTTCACGGTCCACGAGCACGACCTGCGGGGCGGCGTCGGCGAGGATGTACTCCAGCCGCTCGTCCGGGTACGCCAGGTCCAGCGGCACGTACGCGCCGCCCGCGCCGACGACCGCGACCAGGGCGACGACCTGCTCCACGGAGCGCGGGACGGCGACGGCGACCCGTCGGCCCGGCCCGGCACCGGCCGCGCGCAGGGCCGAGGCCAACTCGTTCTTGGCGTCCGCGAGTTCGCCGTAGGTCAGTGACCGGGTACTGCCGTCGAGAGCGCATTGGGTGACGGCGGTGGCCGCCGGGTCACGGTCCGCGGCGGCGTCGAACAGCTCGCCCAGGGTCGCCGGGGAGATCCGCGCCGGGTTCCGGCCGGCCTCGGGGGCCAGATCGTCGACCAGGGCGTCCGGCCGGTCGAGCAGGCCGGTGAGGGTGCGCGTGAACGTGCGCAGGATCGCCTCGGCGCTCTCCCGGCGCAGCAGTTCACCGTCGTGGATCAGGTTGAAGCGCGGTCGGCCGTCGGTGGCGCGCTCCACCACCAGCGTCAACGGGTAGTGCGGGGCGCCCTCGTTGACGATGCCGGTGATGACCAGCTCGTCCTCGGGGCCGCGCACGGCGTCCACGTCGGTCGCGACGTCGAACACCACCAGGGTGTCGAAGAGGGAGCCGGTACCGGCCCGGCGGCCGATCCTCGCCAGTGAGACGTGCTGGTGCGCCAGCACCGTGCTCCGGTGGTCCTTCACCGCGGCGAGCAGCTCGCGCGCCGTGGTGGCGGCGGCCCACCGGGCGCGCACGGGGATCGTGTTGATGAACAGCCCCACCATGTCCTCGATGCCGGGCACCTCCGCGTCGCGCCCGGACACCGTGGAACCGAACACGACGTCCCTGCCGTGCAGGATGCCGCCCAGCGTCACCGCCCACGCGCTGTGCACGGCCACGCTCAGGGGCACGCCGGCCGACCGGGCGGCGGCGTCGATGTCGTCGGCGGGCTCGACTGCGGTGTCGGCGAACCGTTCGGAGGGGGTGTGTCCTTCGGCGACCAGCGAGGGGCCGGGCAGACCGGCGAGTTCACCGCGCCACACCCGGTCGCTCTCGTCGTGGTCGCGTCCGGCGAGCCAGGCCACGTAGTCGCGGTAGCCGCCGAGCGGGTACGCGGTCCCCGGCGCGTGGTACTCGGCCAGCAGCGCGCGGAGCATCGGCGGCACCGACCAGCCGTCGGCGACGATGTGGTGCACGGTCTGCACCAGGACGGTGCGGCCGGAGCCGGCCCGGATGAGCGTGTAGCGCATCAGCGGCCCGGTGGCCAGGTCGAAACCGGCACGGCGGTCCCGCTCGGCGTGGTCGCGGATCTCGTCGTCGGTGAGGCCGGGGCGGTCCAGCGTGGTGAAGGGCGCCTCCGCACCGCTCTCGACGACGGAGACGACCCGGCCGTCGGCGAGGGCCGTGAACCGGGCGGCCAGATTGGGGTACAGCGTGAGCAGCCGGGTGGCCGCCGCCGCGAGCCGGTCGGCATCCACGTCGCCGTCCAGCGTCAGCAGTTGCTGCTCGACGTAGCTGCCGGTCGCATCTCCGTCGAAGACCGAGTGGAAGTACAGGCCCTCCTGCAAGGGGGTCAGCGGCAGGATGTCCCGCAGCGCAGGGCCGTCCAGGTCGTCGACGTCGGCCTGGGTGAGCCGCACCAGAGGGAAGTCGCTGGGAGAGTGACCGCCCGCTTCGAGTGCGGCGAGGGCGGACAGGGCGGCCCGGAAGTACTCGCCGAGGGTGGTGATGTCCTCGTCGGTGAACATCCCCTCGGGCCAGGAGAGGGTGGTGACCAGCTCGTACGCGCCGCTCGCGTCGGGTTCGGCGATGGCGTTGAACTCCAGGGCGCGCGGCATGCGCATCCTCGGGTCACGCTTCTCGCCCAACTGCCCCGTGGTGCCTGCGAGCTGCCAGTCTCCGGCGGCGCCGGCGTCGAATCGGCCCAGGTAGTTGAACAGCACCTGCGGTGCGGGCGTGGTCAGCCCGGTGTCGGTCAGGTAGCGCAGGGCACCGTAGGAGACGCCGTTGCCGGGCACCGCGGCGAGATCCTCCTTGACCGCCTTGAGGGCAGCAGCCAGGTACGCGGGTGCGGTGAAGTCGGTTGCCGCGCCGGGGTCCACGGTCACCGGGAACAGGGTGGTGAACCAGCCCACGGTCCGCGACAGCTCCGGCTCGAAGCCGGCCGCGTCCGCCACGTAACGGCCCTCGCGGCCGTGTCCCTCCAGTTCGATGTGGGCGAACGTCTGGTCCTGCCCGCGGTCGCGGCGCCACCGGGCGAGGGTGACGGCGAGCGCGGTCAGCAGTACGTCGTTGACGCCCGCGTGGAACTTCGCGGGGATCTCGCCCAGCAGCGCGGCCGTGTCCTCGGGCCCGACGGAGAAGGTCCGTGTCCGCTCCCGGGCGACGGTGTCGGCCTCGGTCCGCGTACGTCTGCCCAGTGGTGCGTCGGCTCCCGGCAGGGGGCGCTGGAAGTGGGTACGGTCCGTATCGAATGCCGCCCGCTCCAGCAGCTGCGTCCAGCGCCGGAACGACGTGCCCACGGGGGGCAGTTCGATCGGAGTGCCCGAGACGGACCGGCGCCATGCCGTGGCCAGGTCGTCCATCAGGATCCGCCAGGACACGCCGTCGAACACGACGTGGTGGGCGACCAGGACCAGTTGCCGTGCCTCGCGGCGCCACACGGCGCGCAGCATCACACCGCCCGCCGGGTCGAGCCCGTCGGTGGCGAGCGCGACACACTCCTCCAGCGGGCGGTCGCTCTCCTGCCACCCCACGACGGCCTGGCCGGCCTCGGGGATGTCGAAGCCCCAGCGGTCACCGCGCACCAGCCTGGCGCGCAGCATGTCGTGCCGTCCGAGCACGGCGGCGAGGATCTCGTCGAGGGCGTCGGCGGTCAGCTCCGCCGGCGTGTTCAGTACGACCGACTGCACGAAGCCGTCGATCGCGTCCGTGGTCCGGCCGAGCCACTGCACGATGGGCGATCCCACGACGGAACCGGTCGCGACATCGCCGTGGTCCACGGCGGAGACGTCCTCACGGCTCGCCACCGCGGCCAGTGCGCCGAGAACGCTGTGGCTGAAGATCTGCCGCGCGGTGACGTAGAGGCCGTCGTCCCGCAGCGCGCTCAGCAGTGAGATCGCCAGAATGCTGTCTCCGCCGAGCTGGAAGAAGTCCTGGTCGACACCGGCCCTCTCCAGCCGCAGCACCGACGCGACGGCCGCGCACACCGCCCGTTCGTTGTCGGTGGCGGGCGCCACCACGGGGCCCGTGCCGATCGCGGGCTCCGGCAGGGCGCCCCGGTCGACCTTGCCGTTCGCGGTGAGCGGGAACTCCTTCGTCACGACGAGATGGGCGGGCACCATGTACTCCACCATGTGCCGGGCGGCCCACTCCTTGACCTCGTCCGCCCGCAGCTCCTCGTGGCCGGCGGCCGGGATCACGTACCCCACCAGGTAGGTGCCGCCCGCGGCGTTCTTCTTCGCGACGACGCAGGTGTGCCGTACCCCGGGGTGTTCCGCGAGGCCGACCTCGACGTCCTCGATCTCCAGCCGCATGCCACGGATCTTGATCTGGTTGTCGGCGCGGCCGAGGAAGTCCAGCGACCCGTCGGGGGCGAACCGCGCCAGGTCACCGGTCCGGTACAGCCGGGACCCGTCCTCGGCGAAGGGGTTCGCCACGAACCGGGACGCCGTCAGGCCGGGCTCGTTGACGTACCCGCGCCCCAGGAGGAGCCCTCCCGCGTACAGCTCGCCGCCGACCCCGACCGGGACCGGGCGCAGCTCGTCGTCCAGCACGTACAGCTGAGTGTTGGGGTTGGCCCTGCCGATCGATGTCGACAGGCGTTCGGCCGCACCCCGGTAGATGACGTGGGAGACGCCGATGGTCGTCTCGGCCGGGCCGTAGCCGTGGTACAGGGGGATGCCGAGCCGGGCGCGGAACCGCTCGTACAGCTCCGGTGTCAGCACCTCACCGCCGCACCACACGTGCCGCAGGCTGTCCAGGCGGCCGGAGTCGCCCGCGATCTCCAGCAGCACGTCCAGCATGGACGACACCAGGTAGGTGAAGGTGACGCGCTGCTCGGCGATGACGCTCAGCAGGTGGTGCGGGTCGCGTTCACCGCCGGGCCGCAGGATCACCAGCCTGCCGCCGGAGACCAGCGGCAGGAAGATCTCGTTGATGGAGATGTCGAAGGACAACGGCGCCTTGAACAGTGACGCGTCGTCGTGGCCGAAGCGCAGGATCTCGTCGACCTGCCACAGCAGGCGCTCGCTGATCGCCTCGTGCCGGATCATGGCGCCCTTGGGCCGTCCGGTCGAACCGGACGTGAAGATCACGTACGCCAGGGCCGCGCCGGGGACGGTCGCCTCCGGTGCCTCGGCGGGGTGGGCGCCGAACCCCCAGTCTCCGAGATCGACGGCCACGGCGTCCGGTTCGCCCGCGCCGTGCTCACCCGAGTCGTTGAGCTGGAGCACGACCCGGGCGTCCTCGACGACGACGGCCCGTCGCGCGGCGGGCCACTGCGGATCGAGCGGCACGAACGCGCACTTCGCCTGGAGAACGGCGAGGAGCCCGATGACCATGTCGGCGGAGCGGCCGAGCGAGATCCCGACGACCTGCTCGGAGGTGAGACCGCGTTCGATCAGATGATGGGCCAACTGGCTGGAGTATTCGGCGGCTTGGCGATACGTCAGTGACCGGTGCTCATCGACGATCGCGACGGCGTCCGGCCTGGTGCGCGCCTGCTCGCGGAACATCTCCATGATGGTCGGGCGGATCCGGTCGGCCCGGGTGTCGTTCCACCCGGCCAGGGCTTCGAGCCTCGCCGCCGGGCTGGACGGGCCGATGGTGCCGATGGGCCGGTCCGGGAAGTCGGCCAGGTCGTCCAGCGCGAGCTGCGCGTCGGCGAGCACGACGCCGTCGGGGACGGTGATGCTCCGGCCATCCGTGCCGACCTCCCAATCGCCGCTCCCGGCACCGCCGTTGTCGACCCACCCGAGGAGGTCGGCGAAGAGCGTGCCGGGGGTGAGGTCCATGCCGTCGGGGCCGAGGCCGGTCGCCCAGAACGACAGCCCGATGGCACACGCTTCGGCGATGGCCCGGTCACCGTGGTCGCCGGTTCGACGGCGCACGTCGGCCAGGCGGGTGGGAGAGAGCAGTACGCGCGGAGCGCTCGGTTCCATCATCGAAGACTCAGCATCCTTCCGAGGTATGAAAGTTAGCCTAACCTCACTGAGGTTCACCTAACTACCCTCTCGCCAGGCGCGCCACAGCCGCGCGTACTGGCCGCCCAGAGCCACCAGCTCCCCGTGCGTTCCCTCCTCCACCACGCGTCCCGCGGACAGCACGGCGATCCGGTCCGCCGCCATGGCCTGGGTCAGCCGGTGCGCCACGAACAGCGTGGTCCGGCCCGAGCACGCGGCCAGCACGGCCCGCTCCAGCTCGGCGGCACCCTCGCTGCCCGCCTCCGCGGTCGACTCGTCGAGCACCACCACCGGCGAGCGGCCCAACACCAGCCGGGCCAGGGCGATCTGGGCGACCTTGGTGACGTCCAGGCGCTCGCCGCCCTCGCCGACCATGGTGTCCAGCCCGTCGGGCAGCAGCTCGACCCACCCGTCGGCGCCGACCGTGCGCAAGGCGTCCATCAGCTCGGCATCGCCCGCCCCGGGCGCGGCGAGCCTCAGGTCGTCGGCGAGCGGGCCCGAGAACACGTGCGTCTCCTGCGTCAGGATGCTCACCAGGGCCCGCGCCCCCGCCTCGTCCAGACCGGCGAGGTCGTACGGTCCGATGCGCACCGACCCGGCCTGCGGGGTCCCTGTGCCGGCGATCAGCGCGGCCAGCGTCGACTTGCCCGCACCCGTCGCCCCCACCAGGGCGAGCGAACCACCGGCCGGGATGGACAGGTTCACATCCCGCAGGACCGGTTCGTCGGTGTCGGGATAGCCGAAGGTCAGGCCCTCCACCGTCACCGGACACGGTCCGGTGTCCGCGGCCGGGACGGACACGTCTCCCACCAGCCGGTCCTCCGCGGGCTCCCCCAGCACCCCGACCAGCCGGGTGAGGCTCGCGCCCGACTTCTGCGCCTCGTCGAAGGTGAACATGATGGCGCCCAGCGGGGTGAACAGCCGGTGGAACATCAGCGGGGCCGCCGACACCTCGCCCAGGCTGGCGGCGTCGGCCTCCAGCAGGGCGTACCCCACCACGACGATCAGGGTCAGCCCGATGAACTCGGCGCGGTTCTCCCGGCCGACGAACCGTCCGAAGAACCGGAACACATCGACGCCGTACTCGCGCACCCGCCACGACTCGCGGGTGACCTTCTCGCGGACGGCGTCCTCCATGCGGTACGCCCGGACCGTATCGATCCCGTTCAGACCACTGATCAACGCCTGCGCACGGTCGGCCTGGGCCGCCCGCTGCTTCCGGTAGAGCGGCGCGGACCGGGGCAGGTACCACCGCAGGGCCAGTGCGTACGCGGGCAGCGCGCCGGCGCCTGCCAGGCCGAGCCGCCAGTCCAGTCCGAACATGCCCGCAGTGGCGATGACGACCAGCACACCGGCGGAGAACACCGTGGGGATGGCGGCCCGGATGCCCTTGGACAGCACGGCCACGTCGTCGCCGACCCGGGACAGCACATCGCCCCGGCCGACCTGTTCGACGCGTGCGCTCGGCATCCCCAGCACCGCGCGGACGGCGCCTTCCCGCAGCCGGGCGAGCAGATCCGCTCCCAGCCGTCCGATCAGATACGTCGACACCGCGGTGGCCACCGCGCCGAGCAGCGCGGCGGCCACCATCAGTACCCCGATCCTGACGAGCACCGAGCGCGATTCGCCACCGACCACCCCGTCGACCACCTGGCCCAGCAGAAGCACGGGGAGCACCTGGAGCGCCGCCCCGGCCGCCGCGGTGAGCAGGGTGGAGGCCGTCAGCCACGGGGCCCGGCGGCAGTGCGTCGTGACCCACCCGGCGGCCTCGCCCCCCGTCGCCGTGCGCAGGGTTGCCGGGGCGACGGGGGTGTCGGTGACGCTCACACGAAGACCAAATCTCTCCGGGGACGGGGCAGTCCGATCGGCATTTCTAGTCGACCGACTTGACGAGCTCGTCGATCGCGTAGGGCAACGACAGCAGGGTGCCCTGGGACATGGCCGCGCCGACCGCCGGTCCCTCGCTGTCCAGCAGGTACGACACCTTGCCGTTCTTGACGGCGGACAGGTTGGCGAACAGCTTGAACTTCTTCAGCGCCTCCGTGTCCGCCTTGTCGTTGATGACGAAGATACGGTCGACGTCGACCAGGTCGATGCGCTCGGGGGACAGCACGGTGAAGAACTTGCCGTCCGCGATCGTGTCGATCTTGGTCTGGTACTTGAAGCCGGTACCCGTCACCAACCGTCCGCGCACATCGGTGGAGGTGAACGGTCCGACGGAGTCCTTGTACCAGGACAGCGCCACGGCGGTCTGGTCGGCGAACTCCGGGTGCGCCTTCTTGGCCGCGTCGAGCTTGCCCTGGATGCCCTGGACCAGCTCGGTGCCCTCGTTCTCCTTGCCGAGCGCCTTGGCGATGTGCAGCGCGTTGTCCTGCCACGGCGCGCTGAAGGGCTCCTTCTCGCCCTTGGTGCGGCCCACCGTCGGGGCGATCTTGGAGAGCTTCTCGTAGGCGGCCCGGTCGATCTCGGAGTAGACCGCGATGATCAGGTCCGGCCGCAGGGAGGCGATCTTCTCGTAATTGGGGCCCGAGTCACCGTTGTTCATGATGACCTCGGGGCGGGTGTCGCCCCACTTGTCCTTGACCCAGGGCCACTGGGTGTTGATGTCGGGGGACTTGCCCGCCGGGTTCGGGTACTGGTCGACCATGCCGACCGGCTTGATGCCGAGCGCCAGGATCGCCTGGTCGTCCGTGTAGCCCACCGAGACTACGCGCCGGGGAGCCTTGGTGATCTCCGTGGATCCGAATGCGTGCTCCACGGTGACCGGGAACGCGCCCGCGGCGGCGGCCGGGGCGTCGTCGCTCTTCCTGTCCGCCGAGTCGGAACCGCATCCCGCGAGGAGGCCGACGCCCAGGGTCGCGGCGGACAGTATCCCCGCCACCCGCCGCCAGGGCCTCACGCGCGTCGTTCGATGGAGAAGCATCCGGAATCCCTTGCTTTCACACTGCCCACTGCACCTCTGTGTAAGGGCAGCCAAACCTTATCCCGCACAAGTGAGGCCAGCCTAGCCTAACTTCTGAATCATCCTCCGTCGGGCACGAGTTGGGCTCTCGCCCGCGCCCGCACCCCACAAGCGGCTACGGGTCGTGCCGGACGTGCGTACGGCCGATCGGCACGATGAGCGGCCGATCGCCCACCGGGTCGTCGATCACCGTGGCGTGCAGCCCGAACGCCTCCCGCAGCAACTCGGCGGTGATCACATCGCGCGGGTGCCCCTGCGCCAGGACGGATCCCTCCCGCATCACGATGAGGTTGTCGCTGTAGCGCGTGGCCAGATTGAGGTCGTGCAGCACCATGACCACGGTGCACCCCGACTCGTGCAGGTCGTCCACCAGGTCGAGCACGTCGATCGCGTGCGCCAGGTCCAGATAGGTGGTCGGCTCGTCCAGCAGCAGCAGGTCGGTGCCCTGGGCCAGCGTCATCGAGATCCAGACGCGTTGGCGCTGTCCGCCGGACAGCGAGTCGACCGGGCGGCCGGCCAGCTCGGACACCCCGGTCATGGCCAGCGCGCGCTCCACGACGCCGGCGTCGTCCGAGGACCACTGCCGCAGCCAACTCTGGTGCGGATGACGCCCCCTGGCGACCAGGTCGGCCACCGTCAGCCCCTCCGGCGCGACCGGTGCCTGCGGCAACAGACCGAGCTTCTTCGCCACGTCCCTGGTCCTGAGCCTGCCGATGTCCTCGCCATCCAGCACGACCGTTCCCTTGGCCGGCTTGAGCAGCCGGGTCAGGGTGCGCAACAGGGTGGACTTCCCACAGCCGTTGGGACCGATGATCGTGGTGATCACCCCTGGAGGGATCACCACGTCGAGATCGTCGATGACCGTGCGACCGCCGTACCCGACCGTGACACCCCTGGCTGCCAGCCGTGGGACGTCCTCGACGCCGGTCCCGATCCCGGTCCCCATCTCGGTGATGAACTGAGCGGCCACAAGCCCCCCTTGTCTAGGTTCGCCTTACTTCTTACCGTCTACCTCAGGTTCGCCCGCACCAGCAGATAGACGAGGAACGGGCCGCCGATCGCGGCGGTGACCACGCCGACCGGGAGAGTGATCGGCAGCGCGGTGCGCGCGACCAGGTCCGAGCCGATCAGCAGCAACGCTCCCACCAGGCCGGAGGCCACCATCGGCGGCGTCGGGAACTTCGCCAGACGCATCGCCACCTGCGGAGCCACCAGGGCGACGAACGGAACCGGGCCCGCCGCGCTCACCGCCACGGCGGCCAGCAGGACCGCGCACAACAGCAGGACCGCCCGCACCCTCGAATACCGGACGCCCAGCCCGGCGGCGACCTCGTCGCCGAGGTGCATCGGCTTGAACTGGAACGCGACACCGGCCACCACCACGATGAGGACGAGCGTGCACCAGAACGCCACCCGGACCTGGTCCCACGACCGGTCGTCCAGCGAACCGACCAGCCACGCCTGGGCCCTGGCCACGTCCCTGATGTCGGCCGAGACCAGCAGCCAGGTCGTGATCGCCTCCATCACGGCGCTCACCGAGATACCGATGAGGATGAGCCGGAAGCCGTCGATCCCGCGCCGCCACGCCAGGAAATACACCAGCAGCCCGGTACCGAGACCGCCCGCGAGCGCCGCCGCGGGCAGGCCCACCGAGCCGACGACCGCCGCGGCGGTCCCGCCCGACACCGTCACCAGGAACACCGCGACCGCGCTCGCTCCCCCGGTGATGCCAAGGATGTCCGGACTGGCGAGCGGATTGCGCGCGACCGACTGCGTGATCGCCCCGGACATCCCCAGCGCGACGCCCACGACGAGACCGGCCAGGGCACGCGGCATCCGCAGATCCATGACCACGAACTCGTCGACCTGTTCGCCCCGGCCGAGGATCGTGGCGATCACCCTGGACAGGCCGATGGGGAAGTCCCCGATACCGATGGAGAGGCAGAACACCAGGAAGGTCTCCGCCAGCAGCAGCAGTGTGACCAGGACGAGCCAGGGCCGCCATACGAACGACACATGGCCGAGCCGTACGCCCGGCGCCACCGATGGGTTCACGTCTGTCCCGTTCATGCGTTCCTGAACTTTCCCCGCCACACCAGAATCGCGAAGAACGGGGCGCCGAGAAGGGCGACCACCACACCCGCGTCCAACTCGCCCGGCCGCACCACCAGACGCCCCACGATGTCGCAGACCAGCAGGACGACGGATCCGAGCAGACCCGCGTACGGCACCAGCCAGCGGTAGTCGGGGCCGGTCGGATACCGGGCCACATGGGCCACCATGAGCCCGAGGAAAGCGATCGGGCCGCAGGCCGCCGTGGCCGCACCCGCGAGCAGGGTGATGGCGACGATGCCGATGGTCCGGCTCAGCGCGATGTTCACTCCCAGCCCCCGCGCCACGTCGTCGCCCAGGTTGAGCAGGTTGAGGGCGGGCAGGGTGATCAGTGCCAGCACCAGTCCGGCCGCCACGAACACGGTCACCGGCCAGATGACGTCGAATCCGACACCGGCCACGGAGCCCGCGTTCCAGAACCTCAGCGCGTTCAGCGACTTCTGGTCGGAGAGCGCGACCGCCGTGGTCATCGCCGCGAGGAACACCGTGATCCCCTGCCCGGCCAGGGCGAGCGTCAACGGATTGCCCGCCCCCCGGCCGATGCTCGCCAGACCGAAGACGACGACGCCGGCGACACCCGCGCCCACGAAGGCGAACCAGACGTACTGGAACGGGTCGGCGAACCCGAACACGGCGATCACCGACACCACCGCGAACGAGGCGCCGGAGTTCACCCCCAGCAGGCCCGTATCGGCTATCGGGTTGCGGGTGTACCCCTGGATCAGCGCACCGCCGACCCCCAGCGCGAGGCCCGCCACGACCGCGAGTACCGTCCGGGGCACCCGCACGGTCTGCACGATGAGCCTGATCTCGGTGAGCCGCCGGTCGGCGTCGGGCGCCGCGAACAGTCCGTGCCAGACCTCGGCGGGACTCAGCGCGCGCGTGCCGACGGCCAACGACACCGCCGCGGCGATCACGAGGATCACCACGAGCGCGACCAGGCCCACGACCCGCCGCCGGCGGGCCTCTGTCGTACCCCCGGGCGCGGGGCGCTCAACTGCAGTCGTGCCCATGTCGACGTTCGTTATCCCTTTGTTCCGGTGCCGTCGACGACCGGCCGGGCCTCGTCGGAGGCGGACTTGACGCCCCGGTCGAGCAGTGAGTCCAGGATCTCGCCGACCCGTATCGCGGTGTTGGACAGCAGGGAGGTCGTGATGCCGTGCGTGTGCTCCGTACCGCCCTGCAGATAGATACCGCAGCGCAGACCGGGGTCGGTCGAGACACGGTAGTCGCGCTCGACGCGGACGCGGCCCTCGTCGTCGCGCAGGCAGCGGTCGGCGACCTCGCCGAGGAGGCCGAGGGGGTCGGCGGGGCTGTAACCGGTGGCGAACACCACGACATCGGCGTCCAGGAGCGTCTCCTCGCCCGTGACGAGGGACTTCACGGTGGCACGGACGCCGTCGGGCGTCTCCTCCACGTCGCTGACCCGGGACACGTTGAGGAAGCGCAGCCGTTCGGTGCCGAGGACCTTCTCCTGGTACATCTGCCGGTACAGGTCGTCGATCAGGTCGATGTCCACCACGGAGTAGTTGGTGTTGCCGTGGTAGGCCATCAGCCGGCTCTTGACGCTGTCGGGCGCGGTGAAGTAGTCGTCGACCGCCCCGGGGTCGAAGATCCGGTTGGCGAAACTGCTGTCGTCGGCGGGGCTGTAACCGTAGCGGGAGAAGACCGCGCAGACCTCGGCCTCGGGGAAGCGGCGGTGCAGGTAGGCGACGTTCTCGGCGGCGCTCTGCCCGGCACCCACGACGACGAACCGCGAGGGCGAGGCGCCCTCCAGGCCGTCGACCTTGCGCAGCAGGTCGGAGTTGTGCCAGATCCGGTCACCGCGCTCCACGCCCGCCGGCATGAGGGGGCGCAGCCCGGTGCCGATGACGAGGTTGCGGGCCCGGTGGACCTCCAGCCCCTCCCCCGACCGGACGGTCACGTCCAGGTACTCCACGGCACCGTCGTGGACGAAGGGTGTGACGGCGACGACCTCGTGGCCGTAGGAGACCATGTCGTCGACCTTGGCCGCGGCCCACTCGAAGTAGTCGTGGAACTCCACCCGCAGCGGGAAGAGGTTCTTGTGGTTGATGAAGTCGATCAACCGGTCCTTGCTCTGCAGGTAACAGAGGAAGCTGAACTCGCTGGCCGGGTTCCGGAGCGTCACCAGGTCCTTGAGGAAGGACACCTGCATGGTGGCGTCGTCGATCAGCATGCCGCGGTGCCAGCCGAAGCTCGGCTGCTGCTCGAAGAAGTGAGCGGTGACCGGCTCCTGCCTGCCGACGCCTGAGTTGTGCTCGCTCAGCGCAATCGCCATGGCCACATTGGAGGGGCCGAAGCCGATGCCGATCAGGTCGTGGACCAGTGGTGCGTCGCCAGGAAGAACCTGTGACATGTCACTCCCATCGTGCGGGAAAGCCGCCTGTCAGGCGTAGGGAAAGTACGAAAGGTGGGCACGCCGACGGAGCTGCCCAGCAAACTTAGGTGAGCCTAAGCTAATCACACGGTGCTGTCGATAGGGCAACCCGGCACCGGAGGCTGACGGGGCGTCAATACGGGCCCGAAATCACCCTGTTGCAAACTAAGGTAAGCCTTGCTTTACTTGCTGCCGGTCTATCCCTGCCCTGAGGAGGAACCCCATGCGGGTCGTCATGTTCGGTTACCAGACCTGGGGGCACCGCACCCTGCAAGCCCTCCTGGACTCCGAGCACCACGTGGTACTGGTCGTGACGCACCCCAAGAGCGAGCACGCGTACGAGAAGATCTGGAGCGATTCCGTCGCCGACCTCGCCGAGGAGCACGGCGTCCCGGTGCTGATCCGCAACCGCCCTGACGACGACGAGCTGTTCGAGCGCCTCAAGGAGGCGGACCCGGACATCATCGTGGCCAACAACTGGCGGACCTGGATCCCGCCGCGGATCTTCGGCCTCCCGCGCCACGGCACGCTGAACGTGCACGATTCGCTGCTGCCGAAGTACGCCGGCTTCTCCCCGCTGATCTGGGCCCTGGTAAACGGCGAGTCCGAGGTGGGCGTCACCGCGCACATGATGGACGACGAACTCGACGCCGGCGACATCGTCCGCCAGGAGGCGGTTCCGGTCGGTCCGGCGGACACCGCCACCGACCTCTTCCACAAGACCGTCGACCTCATCGCCCCGGTCACCATCGGCGCACTCGCCCTCATCGCCGCCGGGCAGACGGAGTTCACCAAGCAGGACCGCTCCCGGGCGAGCTTCTTCCACAAGCGGTCCACCGAGGACATCCGCATCGACTGGAGCTGGCCGGCGGAGGACCTCGAACGCCTGGTCCGCGCCCAGTCCGAGCCGTACCCCAGCGCCTTCACCTTCCACAAGGGCAAGCGTCTGGAGGTCCTCGCCGCGGTGGTGTCGCAGAACCGCTACGGCGGTACGCCCGGCCGCATCTTCTACCGCGAGGGCGAAGGCGTGGTGATCGTCGCCGGAGCCGGCGCCCGCACCGGCCGCAACCACGGCCTGGCCATCACCCGCGTACGGACCGAGACCGGCCGGGAGCTGCCCGCGACGGAGTACTTCACCTCCATGGGCGGCTACCTGACCGACCGCCCCTGACGCACCGTCACCACCGCGGCCCCGGGGCGCCTCCCCCGAGCCCCCTCAGGAAGGGGCGCCCCGCTCGAAGTCGAGGAGCCACTTGAGGGTGCGTTCCCGGGAGGCGCGCACGTGCTCGCCCGCGGCGGCGGCCCGGTCCGGTCAGGGGGTCGCCGCGGACACGACGTAGACGACCGGGTTCATCGGATCGGTCATGTTCACCGTGATGTCCTGGGTGGGCCGCGGTCCCTTGTTGGTGTGCCTGGTGCCCGCCCATTCGGCCCCGGGGCCGAACGTCCAGCCCGAGACCTTCTGGTCGCGTGCGCCGATGGTCACCTTGCCGGTCTCCAGGTCGGAGCGCCCGCTGCCCATCCGGCCGAGGAAGCGGTCGAGCCCGGCAGACGTGGTGCGGAACTCCACGTACAGCCGGCTGGCCTTCCAGTTGTTGGTCTCGTAGTACTGCACGTCCAGGGAATTGCCGGGCATCGGCAGTTCGAAGATCCGGCGCTGCAGCCGGGACGGCCAGCCTTCCCGGAGCCCCTGCGCGGAGGCCTCGGCCTCCTTGTTCTGGCCGGCGCGGCGGCTCTGCCCGGCGGAGATCAGCAGATAGCCGGCCGGAATGCCGATGAGCAGCACGATGATGGTCGCCGTGATCAGCCGGCGGCGGATCATCCGGCGCCGGTCCTGCGGCGGCCGGCGGTCGTCGGGCGGCGAGGACTGACGCGGCAGGACGGGGTGCTCGGCTGCGGTCATGTGTCTGGGGATCCCTAGGAGGTGCGGGTGTTGCGCGTATTACGGATGGTGCTCGCGGCCTGGTCGTAGATCTGGGCGTACCGCTCGTACCGCTCGACGCGGCGGCGATTGGCACGGCGGAATCTGCGGGCCACCAGCCGGGCCAGGTCCGCGGCGCCGACCATACCCGCCTCCGGGCCGAGCTGTGCCTTGGCGATCCGGGCCTCGGGCCGGTAGCCGCGGCCGGTGAGATGGCGCCTGAAGGCGTCCCTGGCGGGGCCGATGAGCAGGTCGTCGGCGGCGCTCACGCCGCCCCCGATGACGAAGCAGGAGGGGTCGAGCGCGGCGGCCAGATTGGCGATGCCCACGCCCAGCCACTGGCCGATGTCCTGGAGGAGCTCGACGCACATCGCGTCGCCCTCGCGGGCCAGTTCGGTGATGAGGGGCCCGGTGATGTCGGGGATGTTGCCCTTGACCCGCTCGATGATGCCGTGCGCCACCGGGGAGTCCGCGGCGGCCAGCTCCTTGGCCTCCCGGACGAGCGCGTTGCCGGAGCTGTACTGCTCCCAGCAGCCGCGGTTCCCGCAGGGGCAGCGGTGTCCGCCGGGCACCACCTGCATGTGGCCGAACTCACCGGCGACGCCGTACTTGCCGCGCTTGACCTGGCCGTCCTCCAGGATCGCGCCGCCGATGCCGGTGCCGAGTGTGATCATGACGAGGTGGTCCTCGCCGCGGCCCGCGCCGAAGCGCCACTCCGCCCAGGCGGCGGTGTTGGCGTCGTTGTCGACCATGACGGGGACGACGAGGCGGGAGGCGAGGGCGTCGCGCAGCGGTTCGTCGCGCCAGGCGAGGTGCGGGGCGAAGAGCACCTTGGAGCGGTCCGCGTCGACCCAGCCGGCCGCCCCGATGCCGACGGCGTGCACATCGTGCCGGTCGGAGAGGTCCAGGACCAGCTCGACGATGGTGTCCTCGACGACTTTGGGGCTCTTGGACTTGTCCGGCGTCTCGGTGCGCAGCTGCTCCAGGATGTTGCCGTCGGCGTCGACGACGCCCGCCATCACCTTCGTACCGCCGATGTCGATGCCGACGGTGGGTACCCGCGGTGCCGTGAGGTGCGAGCGCCGCTCCCTGGTGCCCACGGTCCGCAGGACGGTGGCGCGGGCGGAGCCGCGGTGTGTGAAGTCGCGGTACGTGCTCATCGTCCCTGCGGGGTCTGGGGGGAGCCGGGGGCGGTGCTCCCGGCGGCGGACTGCGCCCGTCGGGCTCGATTCTGCCACTGCCGGGGCACCGGGGCTGGCGGACCGGTGCGCAGGGGGCCGGTCCCGGCCGGGGCTACTCGGGCTTGCCGGGGAGCGGGTGGCCGCCGAGACGGGTCGGTGCGGGGGCCCGTTCCAGCTCGTGGCTGAGCTCCTCCAGCTCGCTGCCGCCCGCCATCTGGCGGGTCAGCTCGTCCAGAGTGATGCTCGCCCTGGTGTGGCTGCCGGACATGGCGCCCCGCTTCAGCAGCACGAAACGGTCACCGACGAGATACGCGTGGTGCGGGTTGTGCGTGATGAGGACCACGCCGAGACCCGCGTCGCGGGCGGCCGCGACGTACTTGAGCACGACCCCGGACTGCTTGACGCCGAGCGCGGCGGTGGGCTCGTCCAGGACGAGCACCTTGGCGCCGAAGTAGACGGCCCGCGCGATGGCGACGCACTGGCGCTCGCCGCCGGAGAGGGTGCCGATCGGCTGGTCGACGTCGCGCAGGTCGATGCCCATGCGCAGCAGCTCGGAGCGGGTCGTCTCGCGCATCAGCCGCACGTCGAGGCGCTTGAAGGGGCCGGCGCCGGTGGTCGGCTCGGAGCCGAGGAAGAAGTTGCGCCAGACCGGCATCAGGGGGACGACGGCCAGGTCCTGGTAGACCGTGGCGATACCGCGGTCCAGGGCGTCGCGCGGGTTGGCGAGGGTGGTCTCCTCGCCGTCGATGAGGAAGGTCCCGGCGTCGTGCCGGTGCAGCCCCGCGATGATCTTGATCAGGGTGGACTTTCCGGCGCCGTTGTCGCCGAGCACGCAGGAGATCTCGCCCGCGTGGACCACCAGCGAGACGTCCGTCAGGGCCTTGATGTTGCCGTAGAACTTGCTGACGTGGTCCAGCTCGACGAGCGCCCGGTGGGGCGCCTCCGGGTCGGCCGGTGCCTTGGGGGCCGTCATTTCGTCGCCTCCGCGCGCTTGCGTACCCATGCGTTGAGCAGGGTGGCCAGGAGCAGCATGGCTCCGAGGAAGAACTTGAACCAGTCCGGGTTCCACTCCGCGTACACGATGCCCTTGCTGGTCATGCCGAAGATGAAGGCACCGACCGCGGAGCCGATCGCGGAGCCGTAGCCGCCGGTGATCAGACAGCCGCCGATGACGGCCGCGATGATGTAGATCAGTTCGTTGCCGACGCCCTCGCCGGACTGCACCACGTCGAACGAGAACAGCAGATGCTGGCCGGAGACCCAGGCGGCGAAGGCGACCCCGAGGTAGAGCCCGATCTTGGTACGGATCACCGGGACGCCGACCGCGCGGGCCGCGTCGGCCTCGCCGCCGACCGCGAAGATCCAGTTGCCGAAGCGGGTACGGAGCAGGATCCAGGTGGCGATCGCGACGAGTACGGCCCACCACAGGATGGTGACCTTGAACTCGACGCCGCCGATGGTCCACTGCGAGGCGAAGACCTTGCGGGCCGAGTCGAAACCCTCCATGTCGCCGATGGCCTTGGTGGACACGGTCCCGCTGATCAGCTTGGTGAAGCCCAGATTGAGGCCGGTCAGCATCAGGAACGTACCGAGCGTGATGATGAAGCTCGGCAGTTTGGTCCGGGTCAGCATGAAGCCGTTGAACGCCCCGATGGCCAGGGTGACCAGCAGCGACACGAAGACGCCGACCCAGACGTTGGCCGTCATCTGATAGCTGAACATCGACGAGACCAGCGCGGAGCTGGTGACCAGCACACCGGCGGAGAGGTCGAACTCGCCACCGATCATCAGCAGCGCCACCGGCGCGGCCATGATCCCGATCGTCGAGGCCGCGTACAGCACCGTGCCGAGGCTGGAGGCGCGCAGGAAGCTGTCGGCGACGATCGAGAAGAAGATGAAGACGGCCGCGGCGCCGACCACCGAGCCGAGCTCGGGGCGGCCGAGCAGTCTGCGCAGCGGCGAGGTGCGCATCAGCCGCTCGTCGGCCCCGGTGGGGGCGGACGGTCCGGCGATCGTGCTCATCGGGTCCCCCGCTTCGTGTACTGGGCGAGTTCGGCGGCGTCCTTCGAGGTGATGATCTGCGGTCCGGTGAGGACCGGGCGTCCGCCACCGAGCACATTGCCGTTGAAGCGGTAGAGCCAGAGCAGGTCGACCGCCTCGTACCCCTGGAGGTACGGCTGCTGGTCGACCGCGAAGCCGAGGGTCTTGTCCTGGAGGGCCGTGGCGACCTTGGCGTTCAGGTCGAAGGTGTCGATCTCGGCCTTGCTGCCCGCGGTCTTCTTCGCCTTGACGGCGGCGTCCGCGAACGGCGCGCCCAGGGTGACGACCGCGTCGATGTTCTTGTCGGCCTGCAGCTTCGCCTCGATGGACGCCTGGACGTCGGGCATGTTGGTGCCCTCGACGTACAGGTTCTGCAGCTGTCCGTCGAAGGTCTTCTTCGCTCCGGCGCAGCGCTGCTCGTGGCCGACGTTGCCCTGCTCGTGCAGGATGCACAGCGCCTTCTTGCGGCCCCGTGCGTTGAGCTCCTCGCCGACCGCCTCGCCCGCGATGGACTCGTCCTGGCCGATGTGGGTGAGCGCGCCGAACCGCTTGGACTCCGCGGAGCCCGAGTTCACCGTGATCACCGGGATTCCGGCCTTGGTGGCCTTGGTCACGACATCCTTCATCGCGTCCGGCTTGGCGAGGGTGACGATCAGCCCGTCGACCCTCTGGTCGATGGCGGCCTGCACGAGCTGGGCCTGCTGCTGCGCCTCGTCGTTGTGCGAGTACAGGAACTTGATGTTGTCCTTGCCGGCCGCCTGCTCGGCGCCCCGCTGGACGATGTCCCAGAAGGTGTCGCCGTCGCCCGAGTGGGTGACCATCGCGAAGGTCCAGCGGGGCGTGTCCACCGCGGACCGGCCCTCGGCGGCGGCCTGGGCCGCGCGCTCCTCCGCCCGCTTGCCACCGGTGCTGCTGCATCCCACGAGGGAAGCCCCGAGCACCGCCGCAAGCACGGCGCCCATCGCACGTACCCCTGTCCGAACCCTTGCCACGACGCGGTGCCCTTCTTGTGCTGCTCGCTGTGCTGCTTGGAGGGGCCGGGGATGATGCACACCCGGCCCGGCTGGCCAAGTATCCCCGAGCGGTCGACGGCATCGCCCGGCAGGGGCGGGACGCGTGTGTCGGCACCGGGTGCGCGCGGCGGTGTGCGGGAGGTTCACCGGGTACCGCGCGCGGTGTACTTCTCCAGCTGCGGCACGTCGTCGGCGGTGACGATCGCCGGGCCGGTGAGCACCGGCTTTCCGCCGCCGACGACGTTGCCGTTGGTCCTGTTCAGCCAGAGCTCGTCGACGGCGAGGTAGCCCTGGAGGTAGGGCTGCTGGTCGACGGCGAAGCCGACCTCGTGCGCCTTCAGCCTCTTGACGACCTCGGCGTTCAGATCGAAGGTGTCGACCTCCGCCGTGCTGCCGGAGCCCTCCTTGGCCTTGACGGAGGCGGCGGCGAAGGGTGCGCCGAGGGTGACGATCGCGTCGATGTCCTTGTCGGCCTGGAGCTTCGCCTCGATCGAGGAGGTGGAGGCCGGCATGTTGGTGCCCTCGACATTGAGGTTCTCGACCTTGCCACCGAAGGTCTTCCGCACCCCGGCGCAGCGCTCCTCCAGCGACACATTGCCCTGCTCGTGGATGACGCAGACGGCCTTCTTGCGGCCCCGCGCGTTCAGCTCCTCGCCGACGGCCTCGCCCGCGACCCGCTCGTCCTGCCCGATGTGCCCGAGCGCGCCGATCTCCTTGGAGAACTGCGCGCCCGAATTGATGGTCACCACGGGTATGCCGGCCTTCACGGCCTTGGCGACGACATCCTTGACGGCCTCCGGTTTGGCGAGGGTGACGACGATCCCGTCGACCTTCTGGTCGATGGCGGCCTGGACGAGCTGGGCCTGTTCCTTGCCCTCCTTGTTCGCCGAGTACAGGAACTCGACGTTGTCCTTGGCCGCCGCCTGTTTCGCGCCGCTCTGCACGATGTCCCAGAAGGTGTCGCCCTCCCCCGAGTGCGTGACCATCGCGATCTTCATCCGGGGAGTGGTGGCGGCCGCGCCCGCGCCGCTGCTTCCTCCCGCGGGCTTCTCCTCGGCGCTCCTGCCGCCGGAGCCACTGCAGCCGGCGACGGCGATACCGAGGGCCGCGACGGTGATCAGAGTTGCTGCCTTGCGAGAGGTACGCATGGTGGGTCCGCCTTCTCTCCCGGCCGCCCGAGTGCGGCTGGGGGAGTTCTAGCGGTGGGCGTTCGAGACGTCAACGGGGCCGTGCGGCCGTCGTCACCGTACGAGCAGCTGGAAGTCGAAGGTGTAGCGCGAGGCCCGGTAGATGTGGGAGCCGAACTCGACGGCCCGTCCGGTGTCGTCGAAGGTGGTGCGCTCCATCGTCAGCAGGGCGGCCCCCTCCGGCTCGGCGAGCCCGGCCGCCTCGTCGGCGGTGGCGAGCCGGGCGCCGACGGTCTGGCGGGCGCTGTGCAGGGTGATGCCCGCGCCGCGCATCATCCGGTACAGGCCGGTGGCCTCCAGCCGTCCGGTGTCCAGGTCGACGATCCCGGGCGGCAGGTGGTTGCGCAGGAGCGCCAGCGGCTCGTCGTGGGCGTACCGCAGCCGCTCGACGAGGTGTACGTCGGTGCCTTCGGCGACCGCCAGGGCGTCGGCCACCTCGGGGCCGGCGGGCTCGACGGTGTTGCGCAGGACGCGGGTCGTGGGGTGCCCGCCCGCGGCCTCCAGGTCGTCGTAGAGGCTGCTCAGTTCGAGCGGGCGCCGGACCGTGCTGTGCACGACCTGGGTGCCGACGCCGCGACGGCGGACCATCAGGCCCTTGTCGACCAGTGACTGGATGGCCTGGCGGACCGTGGGCCGGGACAGGCCGAGCCGGGCCGCGAGCTCGATCTCGTTGCCGAGGAGGCTGCCGGGGGCGAGCCGGCCCTGCTCGATGGCCGCTTCCAGCTGCTGGGCCAGCTGGAAGTACAGGGGGATCGGGCTGGTGCGGTCCACGCCGAGTTCGAGTGCGTCGGGGTCGGTGGTGGGTTTGGGCACGCGTGGAGGGTATCCCTCACGTCAGAACCTCCGGTAGTCCGGTCGTCCTGTTGTCCGGACAGCATGACCAACGAACAAGCCACACCTTGTCAGGACATATGGTTGACAGCGCAGCCGACGGGCGGGCACGTTGGGTCCATGCGTATCGGACTCATCGGCACCGGCCGGATCGGTTCCTTCCACGCGGGCGTGCTGGCCCGCCATCCCGAGGTGGACGCCCTGGTGGTGACGGACACCGACGGGGCGCGGGCCGCCGAGATCGCGCGGCGCACCGGCGCGACGGCCGTCCCGGGCGCCGCCGAGGTGTTCGGCGCGGGTGTGGACGCCGTGGTGATCGCCTCGGCCACCTCGGCGCACGCGGAGCTGATCGGCCGGGCGGCACGGGCGGGGCTCCCGGCGTTCTGCGAGAAGCCGATCGCCCTGGACCTGCCGGGGACCCTGGGCGCGCTGCGCGAGGTCGACCGGGCCGGGAGCGTGCTCCAACTGGGCTTCATGCGCAGGTTCGACGCGGGTTTCCGGGCGGCCCGTACCGCCGTGCGGGCCGGTGCGCTGGGCAGGCTGCACACCGTGCGGGCGGTGACGATGGACCCGGCCCCGCCGCCCGCCGCGTATCTGCCGCTCTCCGGGGGGCTGTACCGGGACTGCCTGGTCCATGACTTCGACATGCTGCGGTGGGTGACGGGCCGTGAGGTGACGGAGGTGTACGCCGCCGGATCGGATGCCGGGCCCGGGATGTTCCGGGCGGCGGGCGATGTCGACACGGCGGCGGTCCTGCTGACCCTCGACGACGGCACCCTGGCCACGGCGGCGGCCACCCGCTGCAACGGCGCCGGTTACGACGTACGGATGGAGCTGGCGGGCGATCTGGACCAGATCACGGTCGGCCTGGACGGCCGGACACCGGTCACCTCGGCCGAACCCGAGGGCCCTCCGGCTCCCGCCAGCCCCTGGCCCGGCTTCCTGGAGCGGTTCGCTCCGGCGTACGAGGCCGAACTGGACGCGTTCGTACGGGTGGTGCGGGGCAAGCTGCCCAATCCGTGCGACGGCCGGGAGGCGTGGTTCGCGCTGCTGATCGCGGAGGCGTGCGAGGTGTCGCGCCGGGAGCGGCGCCCCGTGACGATCGCGGAGATCACCGCCGGAGCGACACCGCGGCCCTAGGCCCTGTCGTCGAACTGCCGTCGTCGCCCGTCCGGATCAGGCCGGGCGTTCGGTTCAGGAGGACTGCGGGGCGGCCGACAGCACGGTCCCCTGCGCGACCGCGCAGAGCGTCCGCTCCCCGTCCTCCCCCGCGGCGAACAGCTCGCAGCGGACCACCGCCCGGCGGCGGCCGGTGTGCGCGACCTCTGCGTGGGCGACGAGGGTGCTCCCGGTGGCGGGCCGGACGTACTGGATGGAGAAACCACCGGTCAGTACGGCCGGGCCGAGCGTCGTACCGGCGGCGAAGGTGATCGCGTTGTCGGCGGCGTAGGCCAGGACCCCGCCGTGCAGAAAGCCGTTCTGCTGCTGGAGTTCCTGGCGGATGTCCACTTCGAGGGTGGCCGCGCCGTCCCCGAAGGCGGTGATCCGTGCCCCCACGAGTCCGCTGAACGGCTGGCTGTCGAGCACCTTCCGCGCCATCGGCAGGTCAAGTCCGGTCATGACAGAGCTCCTTGTCTCACCAGCGGACGGGCAGCCCGCGCACCCCGCGGATCAGCATCCCGGGAATCCAGTCCAGCTCCCCGCCCTCCGCGTCCGACGCGAGGGAGGGGCACCGCTCCAGCAGCGTACGGATCGCGATCCGGCCCTCCATGCGGGCCAGCGGCGCACCCACGCAGAAGTGGACGCCGTGCCCGAAGGCCAGGTGTCCCTGGGCGTCGCGGCGGATGTCGAAGGTGTCCGGTTCCGGGTAGCGGCCGCGGTCCCGGTCGGCGCCCGCCAGGGACACCAGGACCGGGGCGCCCGCCGGAACGACCCGCCGCCCGATCTCGACCTGCTCGCGGGGGTAGCGGAAGGTGGCGGTCTCCACCGGCCCGTCGTAGCGCAGCATCTCCTCGACCGCACCGCCGATCAGCTCCGGGTCGTCCCTCAGGGCCGCCAGTTGGCGGGGATGGTCGAGCAGTGCCCGTACCCCGTTGCCGATCAGGTTGACCGTGGTCTCGTGGCCGGCCACCAGCAACAGGAAGGCCATGCCCACGAGTTCGTCGGGCGACAGACCGTCGCCCTCCTCGTCGCGCGTCCTGACCAGGGCGCTCATCAGGTCGTCGCCGGGCGAGCACCGCTTGTCCTCGATGAGTTCGCGCAGGTACTCGTTCATGGCGCGCACCGCCTCGAACTCCTGCTCCGGCGAGGCGGGGGTGACGACGCCGTTCGACAGCCGGCGGAAGGCGTCGCGGTCCAGGTCCGGCACACCGATCAGCTCGCAGATGACGGTCATCGGGAGCGGAAAGGCGAGCGCGTCGACGAGATCGGCGCGTCCGGCGGGCACCATCGTGTCGAGGAGCTCGTCGGTGATCTGCTGGACGCGCGGGCGCAGGGCCTCGACCCGGCGGGCGGTGAACTCCCGGGCGACGAGCTTGCGCAGCCGGGTGTGGTGGGGCGCGTCCAGCTCCAGCATGTTGAGGAAGATGGGGTCGCTCTCGGCGGGTGCGCCGGGCAGGCCCCGCCAGTCCTTGGCGAACCGCTGGTCGGCGAGGACCGCGCGGGCCTCGTCGTATCCCACCACCAGCCAGACGCGCTCGAACTCGTCGGTGCGGACGGTGTGCACCGGGCCCGCGGCCCGCAGCTTCTCGTAGTACGGATACGGGTTCGCGGTGAAGTCCGCGAACCCGCGCAGATCGACATCGACCTCGGCACGGCCACTGGCATCGGACATGGGATCGCCCCTCCCGGTCTGACGGCTCCTTCGGCCCGGTCGCTTCGGACCGGCCGGTTCACCCTACGTCGCCGGCTCCGCGCCGTCGTCGTCGAGCAGACCCGCGTCGTGCACCAACAGCGCGATCTGGACACGGTTGTTGAAGCCGAACTTGGCCAGGATCCGGGACACCTGCGTCTTCACGGTCGCCACACTGAGATAGAGCGTCGCGGCGATCTCGGCGTTGGAACGGCCGCGCGCGACGGCGATCGCGACCTCGCGTTCCCGCTCGGCGAGTGCGGCGATCCGCTGCCGTGCCCGGTCGGCACGGTCCATCCGGTCGTCGCGGGGACCGGTTCCGGCGGCGCGGGCCATGAGCTGGCGCGTCACCGCGGGCGACAGCACCGGGTCCCCGGCCGCCACCCGTCGCACCGAGTCGACGATCTGTGCCGGCGGGGTGTCCTTCAGGACGAATCCGGCCGCCCCGGCGCGGATGGCCCGCAGCACCTGTTCGTCGGCGTGGAACGTCGTCAGGACGACGACCTCCGGAGCGTCGGGGCGGGTGCGCAGGGACTCGGTCGCGGTCAGCCCGTCCATGCCGGGCATCCGGATGTCCATCAGCACCACGTCGGGGCGCAGCCGGTCGACGAGTTCCGCGACCTCGGTGCCGTCCGTCCCCTCCCCCACGATGTCGATGTCGTCGGCGCCGCCGAGCATGAGGGCGAGGCCGGCCCGTACGAGCGGGTCGTCGTCGACGATGAGCAGCCGGACGGACCGTGCCGCGGGATCCATCGGGGTGGAGGTGGTCATGACGACAACCGTAGCCAGGCCCGGACACCGGACGCACCGGGGTCCGTCGGTCCGGGGCGGGTGCGACGGTCAGGCCGGCCACGGCAGCGAGGCCCGGACACGGAAGCCGCCGTCCGGTTCCGGCCCGTGGTCGAGGCTGCCCCCGGCCAGGGTGGCGCGTTCCGTGAGGCCGATGAGCCCCTGGCCGGAACCGGGGACCTGCTCGAAGGGTTCGGTGGGCGCCGGATTGCACACCTCGACGGTGAGCCCCTCGCCCGGGGCGCCGGTGACCATGACGGTGACCTCGGCGCCGGGCGCGTGCTTGCGGGCGTTGGTCAGGCCCTCCTGGGCGATTCGGTAGACGGTGCGGCCGGTGGCGGCGGGGGCCGCGGCGGGGTCGCCGACCCGGTTGTCGAGGGTGACCTTCATGCCGGCCAGCCGGGACTCGGCGATCAGCGAGTCCAGGGTGGCGAGGGTGGGCTGCGGCCGGTCGCCGTCGCTCTCGCCGGGGCTGCGCAGGACTCCGATGATCTCGCGGAGGTCCTGGAGCGCCTCGTGCGCGCTGTCCCGGATGACCCCGGCCGCGCGGGCCACCTCGGCCGTCGGTGCGTCGGGGCGGAATTCGAGGGCACCGGCGTGGACGCTGAGCAGCGTCAGCCGGTGGGCGAGGACGTCGTGCATCTCGCGGGCGATGGCCTCGCGGGCCAGCCGCTGCGCCTGTTCGGCCCGGAGCTCCGCCTCGGTCTCGGCCCGGTGGGCCCGCTCGCGCAGGGTGACGACGAGCTGGCGCCTGGACCGTACGACCATGCCCCAGCTGATCACCAGCAGGGGCAGCAGCACTCCGACGACCGTGGCCCCGGTGAACGAGGTATCCGGGTCGGGACGCAGATACGGCTGTACGGGGGCGAGGGCCAGGGCGAGCGCCCCGACGGCCGCGACGGGCCGGAACGGGCGGTGCACGGCCACGCCGAACAGCGCGACGAGCATGGCCCCCGCCGAGACCGGCTCGACCGTTGCGACCAGAACCAGGGCCACCGCGACGCCGACCGGCCACCGCCGCCGCACCCACAGGGCACAGCAGGCCAGGGCGCCGATCACGATGTCGGCGAACAGGACGCTGTCAGGGGTGGTGGGGTCGGCTTCGATCGCCGCCGCCGCGAGCATGCCGACCACGGCCGCGCAGAGGAAGGCGGTCAGGTCGACGGCCCAGTCCCGCACGGTGCGTCGCGAGCGGCCGGGCCGGTCGTCGGGCAGCTCGGGGTCGGCCATCGCCGAGGGCAGCAGCCAGCGGTACTCCGTACGCGTCATGCCTCAAAACTACCCAGGCCGGACGGATGCCCCCGGCCGCACGGACACGTCGAGCGACCAAAGTCGCGGAACACGAGACTTTCGGACGGGGCCGGTGGCCGCCGCTCGGCTCAGGAGGCGGCCGGGGGCACTGCCCGGCGGCCCCAGGCGGTACCGGCCAGGACGAGCACCGCGCCCACCGCGCCGAGGACGCCGAGCCGTTCACCGCCGATCGCGATGCCCGCGGCGGCGGCCCAGAGCGGCTCCGTGCCGAGCAGCAGACCGACCCGGGACGGTGGGTGCGGCGTACCGACCACATCTGCACGAAGAAGGCGAAGAGCGTGCAGAAGACGGAGAGGAAGAGCAGCCCGCCCCACTCCCGGACGCCGGACCCCGCGGCCACACTCTCCTGATCCGGTCGGTCGTCCTTCTCTTCCGACCCCGCTGCCACCCGGAACTCATCGGTCCGACCGCGAACGGCGTCCCGCGTCGGCGTCCGATTCCCGCCGGTGACGGCCGGACGGAAGGGCTTTCCTGGTCCATGTCGAAGCGCACGACGTGTGTCGAAGCGCCCGACGAAACACCGTCGACCTGCAAGGAACCCATCATGACCAGCACCACCACCGGCACGACCCGGACCGCACTCGTCACCGGAGGCAGCCGGGGCATCGGCGCCGCGACCGCCCTGCGGCTCGCCCGGGACGGCGTCGATGTGGCACTGACGTACGTACAGGACGAGGCTGCCGCGCTGGCGGTCGTCGAGAAGATCCGCTCGTACGGCCGGCGCGGCATCGCCCTGCGCGTGGACTCGGCCGACCCGGAGGCGGTCCCGGCGGCCGTGACCGGTGCCGCGGACGCGCTCGGCCGGCTGGACATCCTGGTCAACAACGCGGGCATCGGCGTCCTCGGGCCCATCGGCACCCTCACCCCCGCCGATGTGGACCGGGTGCTGGCGGTCAATGTGCGGGCGGTGTTCCTGGCCTGCCGAACGGCGGCGGAGCTGATGGAGCACGGTGGCCGCATCGTCTCCGTCGGTACGGCCCTGAGCCGGTACGCGGGCGGCCCCGGATCCACCCTCTACGCGATGAGCAAGTCGGCGCTGGCCGGTCTCACCAAGCCGCTCGCCCGTGAACTCGGCCCGCGCGGCATCACGGTCAACCTGGTGCAGCCCGGCCCGGTCGACACGGATCTCAACCCGGCCGACGGCCCGTTCGCCGCCGGCCAGCGCTCGGCGACCGCCCTGGACCGGTTCGGTACGACGGACGAAGTGGCTTCCCTCATCGCCTACTTGGCCGGTGAGGAGGCGGCGTACATCACCGGCACGGAGGTGACGGTGGACGGCGGCCACGCGGCCTGACCGAGCCGCGCGGCCCCGGAGGTGTGCGGGGTCACCGCGAGCGCGGGGTGACCTCCGCCATCCGGGACCAACCCTCGCCCGGCACCTCGACGTTGATGATCTCCGGGGTCTCGGCGACGAGATCCGCCATCAGGTCCATGGCCGAGGCGAAGTGCTCGGACTTCACATGGGCCTCACCGGCCTCGGGGGAGGCGAAGGCCTCCAGCAGGACGAACTGGTCCGGGTTCTCGACGCTGTACGACCACTCGAAGAACACGTTGCCCGGCTCCTGCCGGGTGGCGAGGGTGAAGGGCGCGACGGCCGGGAGCCAGTTGTCGCGCTCTTCGCTGCGGACGGTGAACTTGACGGCGATGAAGATCATGCGTCCAGGGTCGCATATGCCCTGGACGGGGACTCATCGGGCACACCCGGATGGCGTCGGCCCGGCCCCGGACTCCTCGTCCGGACCGGGCCCGACGCCATGCGTGCGAAAGTGCCTAACCGCCCAGCTCGCGGTGGCGGGCCGCCAGCCGTGCGGCGCCCTCCTCGGTCGGCGAGCCGAACAGCCGCAGCCGGGAGATTCCGCCGTCCGGGAAGATGTCGATCCGGATGTGCGTGGCCCGGACCGGCTCCGGCAGGACGAAGCGGTGGTCGGTGTCGGGCTGCAGCCGGGTCCGGGGCAGCACCTCGGTCCAGTCGCCGCTCTCGCCGTCGCGGGCGGAGAGGCTCGCCCAGCCCGCCGAGTTGCCCTTCAGATACGCGGTGTCGATCTCGACGGCGCGGATCCGTGCCTGCTCGACGAGCCGGTAGCGGATCCAGTCGTTGCCCCTGTCGCGCCGGCGCCGGGTCTCCCAGCCGTCGTCCATCTTGCGGGACCGGCCGGGCCGGATGGTGTTGGTGGCCGGGGAGTAGAAGCGGTCGGAGGCGTCCTCCACCGTGCCGCCGTTCTCCAGGGCGACCAGATCGAAGGTGCCGAGCGCGGCCAGCCAGGCGGGGTCGGGGGCGACCTCGCCGTACACCCGGAGGCGGGCTATTCCGCCGTCGGGGTGCTGGTTGACCCGCAGATGGGTGACGCGCCGCTCGGCCGCGACCACGAAGCCGTTGGCCGCGTGACCGCCAACGGCCGTACGGGGTATGAGCGTTGTCCACTCGACCTCGGGCGCGAGGAGTTCCTCGGGCGACGGGGAGCCGGGCACGCAGGCCGCCTCGACGGAGACCGCCTGCGGGTAGTTGCCGCGGAAGTGGGCGGTGTCGACGACGATGCCGCGGACGATTCCGGGTGCGCCGAGCCGTACCAGCGCCCAGTCGTGGTCCCCGTCCGCGGGGTGCGGCAGATCCGCGCTCGCACCGCGACGGCGGCGGGTCTCCCAGCCGTCCATGATCTTGCCCTTGTGGCCGAAGCGCTCGGGGTCGAACTCGGCGGGCTCCGGCTTGAGCAGGTTCTCGCGCTCGGCGAAGAACTCGTCGTTGGCGGCGATCACACCCGCGCCGAGCCGCCGGTCGGCGAGGTCGACGAGATCGGTGAAGGGGAAGTCGGCGGTGCGGTAGTCGGCGTACGGATCGCCGCCGCCGTACGGGTTCGCGTCACCGGTGAAGCGCTCGGTCGCCGTCATGGTCACTGGTTCCTTTCGAGGAGTCGGCCGGTTGGTCCGGCGACCGTGCCGTCGGCCGCGATCCGTTCGCCCCGCAGCCAGGTCGACTTCACGACGCCGTGCAGGGTCCGGCCGGCGTACGCGGTGACCTGGTTGCGGTGGAAGAGTTCGGCGGGGTCGACGGTGAACGTGTCGTCGGGGGCGAGCACCGCGAAGTCCGCGTCGCGGCCGGCCTCGATGGCACCCTTCCGGGTCAGCCCGGCCAGTTCGGCGGGGGCGGCCGACATCCAGCGGGCGACGTCGTCGAGCGAGTGGCCGCGCTTGCGGGCCTCGGTCCAGATGGCGGGCAGCCCGAGCTGGAGGGAGGAGATCCCGCCCCAGGCGGAGGCGAAGTCCGGCGTCTTCAGGTCGGTGGTGCACGGCGAGTGGTCGGAGACGATGCAGTCGATCGTCCCGTCGGCCAGCCCCTCCCACAGCGCGTCCTGGTTGGCGGCCTCGCGGATCGGCGGGCAGCACTTGAACTCCGTGGCGCCGTCCGGGACCTCCTCGGCGGTGAGGGTGAGGAAGTGCGGGCAGGACTCCACCGTGATCCGTACGCCGTCCCGCTTGGCGGCGGCGATCATCGGCAGTGCGTCGCTGGAGGAGAGATGCAGGACGTGGACGCGGGCGTTCAGCCGCCTGGCATGCGCGATCAGGCCCTCGATCGCGGTGTTCTCGGCGTCGCGCGGCCGGGAGGCGAGGAAGTCGGCGTACGCGGGGCCGCTGCGCTGCGGGGCGGAGGCCAGATGGCGCGGGTCCTCGGCGTGCACGATCAGCAGCCCGCCGAACCCGGCGATCTCCGCCATGGACCGGGCCAGCTGCTCCTGGTCGAGCTCGGGGAACTCCTCGACGCCGGAGGGCGAGAGGAAGCACTTGAAGCCGAACACCCCGGCCTCGTACAGCGGCCGCAGGTCCTTGACGTTGGACGGGATCGCACCGCCCCAGAAGCCGGTGTCGATGTGCGCCTTGGGGGCGGCCACCTGCTGCTTGGTGCGCAGACGGTCGACGGTGGTGGTCGGCGGCAGGGAGTTGAGCGGCATGTCGAGCAGGGTGGTGATGCCGCCCGCCGCCGCCGCGCGGGTGGCGGTGAAGAAGCCTTCCCACTCCGTGCGGCCCGGGTCGTTCACATGGACATGCGTGTCGACGAGTCCGGGCAGCAGGACGTCGTCGCCGAAGTCCTCCAGCCGGGCGCCGGCCGGCACCTCGGTGTCGTACGGCAGGACGGCGTCGATTCTCCCGTCGGCGACGGCGACCACTGCGGGGCGCGTCCCGTCCGGGGTGACGACACGCGTCGAGCGCAGTACCAGCTTCACGTCCGCACCGGACACCCGTGCTCCTCACTTCGGACCTTCGAACGCTGACAAATTCAACGAACTGTTGAAGGAGTCTTCACTCGGGATTCGGGCCCGTCAAGACCCCACTCTCCTCGCCGGACGGCCGGCGGGCCATCCCGCACCCGCAACTGGAGATTTCCACAAAGTAAAAGACTCATTTCGGAGAGCGGAACGTAACATGGGACCAGTGCGGCCCCGCAGAACTGCCCCGCCGATTGCCGACACCGGGACAAACAGGCTCTGACCGGCCAGGACGCCGCACCCGGAGCAGTGGGCCGATCGGGAACCGCCCGGTAGGCTGCTGGGTGCCTCGCCGGGCGGGGCACCAGCTCTTCCGCCTCGAAAGGACCGTTGACGTGCCGCCGTCCCACGCCAGCACATCCGACTCCAAGCCCGCCGCGCCCAGCGGTGGTGTGCAGTCCCTTGAGCGTGCCTTCGATCTGCTGGAGCGGATGGCGGACGCGGGGGGTGAGGTCGGGCTGAGCGAACTCTCCGCGAGCAGCGGGCTCCCGCTGCCGACCATTCACCGCCTGATGCGCACGCTGGTGCTCTGCGGATACGTGCGCCAGCAGCCCAACCGGCGCTACGCCCTCGGCCCCCGGCTGATCCGGCTCGGCGAGTCCGCGTCCCGGCTCCTCGGCACCTGGGCCCGCCCGTATCTCGCCCGCCTGGTCGAGGAGACCGGCGAGACGGCGAACATGGCGCTGCTCGACGGCGACGAGGTCGTGTACGTGGCGCAGGTGCCGTCCAAGCACTCGATGCGCATGTTCACCGAGGTGGGCCGCCGGGTGCTCCCCCACTCCACCGGGGTCGGCAAGGCGCTGCTGGCGCACACGCCGCCGGAGGAGGTGCGGGCCCTGCTCGCCCGTACCGGGATGCCCGCCGCCACCGAGAAGACGATCACCACCCCCGACGGCTTCCTCGACGCCCTGGAGCACGTCCGCCGGGTCGGCTACGCGGTCGACGACAACGAGCAGGAGATCGGGGTCCGCTGCCTGGCGGTCTCCGTCCCGAACTCCCCCACTTCGGCCGCGATTTCGATCTCCGGTCCGGCGGGCCGGGTGACGGACGCGGCGACGGAGCGGATCGTGCCGATCCTCCAGCAGGCCGCGAAGGAGCTCTCCGACGCGCTGGCGAGCAGCGGCTCCGCCGGCTGAGACACCGGAGACACGGAAGGAGGGGTGGCCGGGGCCACCCCTCCTTCCGTGCCTCAGACCGGTTCGGGCACCGTCAGGCGGCCATCGTCCATCCGGACCGTGCGGTCCGCCCGGTCCAGATGGGTCCGGTCGTGCGTGACCAGCACCGTCGCCGTCGACCGTTCCCGGGTCAGCGCGACCAGCAGGTCCAGCACCGCCGCGCCCCGCTCGTGATCGAGCGCGCTGGTCGGTTCGTCGACCAGCAGCACCGCCGGGTCGTTCATCAGTGCCCGCGCGATGTTGATCCGCTGCCGCTGTCCGCCCGACAGCTGGTGCGGCCGGCGTCCGGCCTGGTCCGCCAGGCCGACCGCGTCCAGCAGTTCCAGCGCCCGGCCGCGGGCTCCGCGTACGGCGCCGCCCGAGAGGTGGGTCATCACCTGGAGCTGTTCGGCCGCCGTGAGCGACGGCAGCAGATTGGGCTGCTGGAAGACGATGCCGATGTGCTCGCGGCGCAGCTCCGCCTGTTGCGCACGGCCCAGGCCCGCGGTGTCCGTACCGGCGACGACCACCCGGCCCTCGTCCGCGGTGACCAGGGTCGCGGCCACCGCGAGCAGACTGGACTTGCCGGAGCCGGAGGGTCCCACGACCGCGGTGAGCGTACCCGGGGGCACATCCAGCGAGATCCGGTCGAGGGCGGTGAGCCGGCCGTCGCCGTCCGGGTAGGTGAGGGTGACGTCGGCGAGGGTGAGGGTCATCGGGCACTCCCGAGTGCGGTGAGCGGGTCGACGGCGGTGATCCGCCGGATGGACAGGGCCGCCCCGAGGGCACCGAGGACGATCATGACGGCGGCCGGGACCAGGACGGTCGCCGCGTCGAGGACGAACGGCACGGCCCCGCCGCTGATCAGGGCGCCGAGCCCGGAGGCGAGCGCGGTGCCCACTCCCGTGCCGATGGCGAGCATCACGACGGCCTGCCCGAGCGCGTCGCGCAGCAGATACGGGGTGGAGGCGCCGAGCGCCTTGAGCACGGCGACGTCGCCGCTGCGCTGGATCGTCCAGACGGTGAAGAAGGCGCCGATGACCAGGGCGGAGATGGCGAAGAGGAAGCCGCGCATCAGCTGGAGCGAGCCGTTCTCGGCCTGGTAGGAGCCGATGGCGGTGAGCGAGTCGCCGAGGGAGAGCGTGCTGGTGCCGGCCGCCCTGTCGCCCGCGGCGAGATCGGCGCCGTCGGTGGTGGTCAGGGCGATCACCGTGGCATGCCCGGCCCGGCCGTCGCCGTCGCCCCCGAACCGCTGCCAGTCGTCGAGCGAGGTCCACACGACCGGCGTGTGGCTGTACGAGGCGTCCCCCGCGACGGCCGCGACGGTGACCTCGTGGCCACCGAGCCGCAGCCGGTCACCGACCCCTGCCGCCAGGTCCTCGGCGGCCTGCCCGGACAATACCACCCGCCCCGGACCGACCCGCGCACCGCCGGTGGGCGCCAGGCCCCCGTCCGGCTCGATCCCGAACGCCGACACCGCGGCCGTGCGCCCGCCCCGGACGGCGGCGGCGTTGAGCGTGCGGATACCGAGCGGTTCCGCGCCGCTCACACCGGGCCGCTCCGCCCAGCTCCGCCAGGCACTCTCCTCGACGGTCGAGTCGGTGAAGGACACCGCCCGGCCGTCGGGCGGGGCGGCGAACGCCAGGTGGTCGGCGTTCAGCCCCGTGACGGCCGAGGTGTTCTCCCGGGCCAGACCGGCGGTGAGTCCGGACAGCAGACCCACGAGCAGCGTGATCAGCACCACGACCGTGCCCATGAGCGCGAACCGGCCCTTGGCGAACCGGAGATCTCTCCATGCAACGAACATGCCCCCAGCCTCGCCGTCCGGGCCGCCGGAAACATCGCTCGGCGGTGGGGCCCGACATCAACCTTTCGATTGACCGGCCCCCGCCGCCCCGCGTCTACGCTGGACGAATCATGGATTCCCACGCCCACCCCCCGGTCACCGCCGCACTGCGGCTGTGTCTGCACGCGCTGCTGGTGGGGCTGCTCGCACTCGCGGCGGTACGGGCCGTCGGCGACGGCACCCCGCATGCCACCGCCGTCGTCGTGGTCGCCTGCGTGATGGCCGCCCTGTACGCGGCGGGTGCGCTCGCTCCTGCCGTACAGCCGCGCACCCGCGCCGCCGCGCTGTGGCTGGCGGCGCTGGGCGCCGTGTGGCTGGCGCTGCTCGTCCTGTCGCCGGACAGCCTGTGGGTGGCCTTCCCGCTCTACTTCCTGCAACTGCATCTGCTGCCGACGCGCTGGGCCTTGCCGGCCGTCGCCGCCACCGCCGTCGCCGCCATCGCCGGCTTCGTGCTGCACGGCCAGGCCGTCAACCCGGGCACCTTCATCGGGCCGCTGCTCGGGGCGGCGGTCGCGGTCGCGACGGTCCTCGGGTACGAGGCGCTGTTCCGGGAGAGCGAACGGCGCCGGGAGCTCATCGAGGAGCTGATGTCGACCCGGGCGGAGCTGGCCGAGGCGGAACGCACCGCGGGCACGCTCGCCGAACGCGAACGGCTGGCCCGCGAGATCCACGACACGCTGGCGCAGGGGCTGTCCAGCATCCAGCTCCTGCTGCGCGCCGCCGAACGCACCCTGTCCGCCGACGCCCCCGCCACCGCGCACGTCCGCCGGGCCCGCGAGGCCGCCCAGGACAATCTCGCCGAGGCCCGCCGCTTCGTACGCGCCCTGTCGCCGCCGGACCTGGAGAACGGCTCCCTGGCGGCCGCCCTGGAACGCCTCTCGTCCCGCACGACCGGCCCCGGCCTCACGGTGCAGTTCGCGGTGAGCGGCACGCCGGTGGAACTGCCCACGCCGTACGAGGTGGCGCTGCTGCGCACCGCCCAGTCGGCGCTGGCCAACACGGTGCGGCACGCCGGGGCGCGGCGCGCGGAGATCACCCTCAGCTTCATGGGCACCTCGGTGTCGCTGGACGTCGTCGACGACGGCCGGGGGTTCACCCCGGGGCTCGGCCCGGTCGTCGCGGACCAGGACACCGGCGGCTTCGGGCTGCCCGCGATGCGTGCGCGGGCCCGTTCGCTGGGCGGCACGCTCAGTGTCGAGTCGGCCCCCGGTCAGGGCACCGCCGTCGCCCTCACCCTTCCCCTCCCGATCGCCGACGGCCGGCCAGGACAGGACGCCGCATGACCACTCCCGCCGCCACCCCCATCAGGCTGCTGCTCGCCGACGACCATCCGGTGGTACGGGCGGGGCTGCGGGCCGTGCTCGACGCCGAACCCGGCTTCCGGGTGGTCGCCGAGGCGGCCACCGCCGAGCAGGCCGTGGCGCTCGCCTCGACCGGTGAGTTCGATGTCGTCCTCATGGACCTCCAGTTCGGCGCGGGCATGCACGGGTCGCAGGCCACTGCGGCCATCACGGCACAGCGAGGCGCCCCCCGGGTCCTGATCCTCACCACGTACGACTCGGACGCCGACATCCTGGCCGCGGTCGAGGCGGGCGCCGCCGGCTATCTGCTGAAGGACGCCCCGCCGGAGGAGCTGGCGGCGGCGGTCCGCACGGCCGCGGCCGGCCGGTCGGCTCTCGCGCCAGCCGTCGCCCACCGTCTGATGGACCGCATGCGGACGCCCGCGGAGGCGCTGACCAAGCGCGAGCTGGAGGTCCTGCAACTGGTCGGCGAGGGGCTGTCGAACCTGCAGATCAGCAAGCGGCTCTTCCTCAGCCAGGCGACGGTCAAATCCCATCTGGTGCACATCTACGCCAAGCTGGGCGTGGACTCCCGCACCTCGGCGGTCGCGGCGGCGACGGCCCGCAGGCTCATCCGCCGCTGACCCCGGCCGCGTCATGTCGTCGAACTGCCGTCGTCGCGCGGCAGGCGGCAGTCCGGCAACACGACCTGGGCCGCCGGTCAGCCGCGCGGCGGCTCGCCGAAGAGATCGACGGCGACCCGTACGTCCCTGAGCGCGGCGGCCAGGGCGCTCACCGAGCCGATCGCCCCCGCGATCAGCAGCAGCGAACGGCGCAGCCGCGGAATCTCGGGCACCCCGCCGGCCGCCATCGCGTCCAGCGCGGCCAGTTCGTCCTCGGCGATCCCCCGGTCCGGGAATTCCGCGGGATGCCCCGCCAGCTCACGGCGGAGCCGGGAGACGGCCGTACGCAGCTCCGTGACCCTCGGATCCTCACCACTGCCGGTCACCCGCGTCTGCCCCACGCTTCGCAACAAAGCACTCCCCCTCGCACATCCTTGTGCCAGTGTCCCGACCGGCCCCCACGGCATGGTCAAGTATCCGGGCGTGCGCGCAAGTTAACGCCATGAAAGGTGTCGTGCGCCACTCCGCGGACAGAATTCGGGGGGTCCCGTATGGGTGATCTGCTTGTCGCCCGGTGGACGCCGCTCCCGCTCACGCCCTCTTCCGCTTGCTTGAGCGAAGGGTGCGCTTCCGGGGGCTGCTGGGGTATCCAGACCGCATGACTCCGACAACACCAACCCCCGAGGTCGCCGGACTGCTGCTCGCCGCGGGCGGCGGACGGCGGCTCGGCGGACGGCCCAAGGCGCTGCTCGAACACCATGGCCGGCCGCTGGTCGAGCACGCGGTGCGGGTCCTGCGGGACGGCGGCTGCGGTCCCGTCCATGTGGTCCTCGGCGCCGCCGCGGAGGAGGTCCGGGCCCGCGCCGACCTGAGCGGCTGCACGGTGACCGTCAATCCCGGGTGGACCGAGGGCATGGGCTCGTCGCTGCGGGCGGGGCTCGGGGCGCTGGCCGGCACGGGGTCGGACGCGGCGCTCGTCCTCCTGGTCGATCAGCCGGGCATCGGCGCGGACGCGGTGGCACGGGTACGTTCGGCGTACCGCTCCCGGACGGGTCTCGCCGCCGCCGCGTACGACGGGGAGCGCGGCCATCCGGTGTTGTTCGGGGCCGTCCTGTGGGCGGACATCGCGGCGGGGGCGGTGGGCGACCAGGGTGCCCGCGCCTATCTGCGGGCGCACCGCGATGCGATCACGCTCGTCGAGTGTTCCGATGTGGCTCAGGCGTACGACATCGACACGGTGGAGGACCTGAAGCACCTCGGGTGACCGGGCTGGCACGCCGCGCCAGCACGGCGCCACTTCTGTCGACCCTGAGAATCTCGACATCAACAAACCATTGAACTTCCACCATGAGGAAACTACTATCCACTGGTCAGAAGCCCTCTGCACCCCAGACGGCGTCCACGTCCGTATCCCGGAGCCCTGGCACGCCGTGCCGTTTCAGGCGACCCGGCGGTCGTGAGAGGCCGCCCGTACCGCCCGCTGAAGGAGTGACAGCTCATGTCCGCACCAGCGCCGTCCCCGCTGGCCATCGTCGATGCCGAGCCCCTGCCCCGGCAGGACGAGGTCCTGACCGACGCGGCCCTCGCGTTCGTGGCCGAGCTGCACCGGCAGTTCACGCCCCGCCGTGACGAGCTGCTCGCCCGCCGCGGCGAGCGCCGCGCCGAGATCGCCCGTACGTCCACGCTGGACTTCCTGCCCGAGACGGCGGCGATCCGCGCGGACGACTCCTGGAAGGTCGCCCCGGCCCCGGCCGCGCTGAACGACCGCCGGGTGGAGATCACCGGTCCGACCGACCGCAAGATGACCATCAACGCCCTGAACTCGGGCGCCAGGGTCTGGCTCGCCGACTTCGAGGACGCGTCCGCCCCCACGTGGGAGAACGTCGTCCTCGGCCAGCTCAACCTGATCGACGCGTACACCCGCAACATCGACTTCACGGACCCCCGGTCCGGCAAGTCGTACGCCCTGAAGCCCGCCGACGAGCTCGCCACGGTCGTCACCCGCCCCCGCGGCTGGCACCTGAACGAGCGTCACCTCCAGCTCGACGGCACCCCGGTGCCCGGCGCCCTGGTCGACTTCGGCCTCTACTTCTTCCACAACGCCCAGCGCCTCATCGATCTCGGCAAGGGCCCGTACTTCTACCTCCCGAAGACCGAGTCGCACCTGGAGGCCCGCCTCTGGAACGACATCTTCGTCTTCGCCCAGGATTACGTCGGCATCCCGCAGGGCACGGTCCGCGCGACCGTCCTGATCGAGACGATCACCGCCGCGTACGAGATGGAGGAGATCCTGTACGAGCTCCGCGACCACGCCTCCGGGCTGAACGCGGGACGCTGGGACTACCTCTTCTCCATCGTCAAGAACTTCCGCGACGGCGGCGCCAAGTTCGTCCTCCCGGACCGCAACGCGGTGACGATGACCGCCCCGTTCATGCGCGCGTACACCGAACTGCTCGTCCGCACCTGCCACAAGCGCGGCGCGCACGCCATCGGCGGCATGGCCGCCTTCATCCCGTCCCGCCGCGACGCCGAGGTCAACAAGGTCGCCTTCGAGAAGGTCAAGGCCGACAAGGACCGCGAGGCCCACGACGGATTCGACGGCTCCTGGGTCGCCCACCCGGACCTGGTCCCGATCGCCATGGCCTCCTTCGACGCGGTCCTCGGCGAGAAGCCGAACCAGAAGGACCGCCTGCGCGAGGACGTCTCGGTGGCCGCCGGCGACCTGATCGCCATCGACACCCTGGACGCCAAGCCCACGTACGACGGTCTGCGCAACGCCGTCGCGGTCGGCATCCGCTACATCGAGGCCTGGCTGTGCGGCATGGGCGCGGTCGCCATCTTCAACCTGATGGAGGACGCGGCCACCGCCGAGATCTCGCGCTCGCAGATCTGGCAGTGGATCAACGCCGACGTGGTCTTCGAGAACGGCGAACACGCCACGGCGGAGCTGGCCCGCAAGGTCGCGGCCGAGGAACTCGCCGCGATCCGCGCCGAGATCGGCGACGAGGCCTTCGCCGCCGGCAAGTGGCAGCAGGCCCACGACCTCCTGCTCCAGGTCTCCCTGGACCAGGACTACGCAGACTTCCTGACGCTGCCGGCGTACGAGCGGCTGGGCTGAACCCCGTACGACCCGGCTCGACCTGCTCCGCCCCCGGCACCGCACAGCGCCGGGGGCGGAGGTCCGTCCGCGTCCAGGGACGGGCGTCAGGCGGTCGCCGCCTCCATGTCCGCCTTGACGGCCGACTCGTCCAGCGCGGTGAGTACGGCCTCGGGGTCGCCGCTCTTCATCACCGCCTGGCTCACATCGGTGCGTATCGTGCCCCTGACGGCAGGCCAGGACCGCATGTTGACCGGCGCGAACTGCGCGTCCGACAACTGCTCGACGAACGCCGACAGCGGCTGCTCGGAGGGCCGCCCGCTCGCCGCGTCGGACGCGGAGTACGTCACGGGAAGCGCGGACTGGCTGCCGCCGTAGGTCAGGGCGGACTTTCCGCTGTAGAGGAGATCCGGCTGACGGCCGGGGTCGCCGGCGCGGCGGTGCGGGCGGCGGTGGAGACCTGGTCGGCCGGCGACGCCCCGGCGTCGGGGCCGGAGGGGCCCGCGGCGCTGGCGGAACGCTGCCTGACCTCTGCCGAAGGCGCCTTGAGGGGCGCCTGATCCGGGATGCCGTACGGCCGGTTCGCGGGGCCCGTCGGGGCTCCGCGAACCGGCCGGTCGTCCCCGGGCCCGCTACTTCAGGCCGGTGTCCAGTGCGTTCATCAAGGTGCCCTGTGACGTGTCACCGGACATCTCCCAGACCATCGCCCCCAGCAGCCCCTTGGACTTCACGTAGTCGGTCTTCTTGCCGATGGACCAGGTGTCGTCGAAGGACCACCACTGACTGCCGGTGTAGCCGTACGTCGACAGCGACTGTTCGTCGTGATGGACCGTCATCGTCGGATAGGCGCCGATGAGGTTGGAGTAGCCGCGGGTACCGGCCTCCTCCGCGAACTGGCCGGGAGCGGCGCCGCCCGCGCTCTGCCACTCGCCGGCGGCTCCGCCGTCGGCGACGTTCTGCCAGCCCCGGCCGTAGAACGGGATGCCGAGGGTCAGCTTGCGGGGCTCGACGCCCGCGTCGGTGTACGCCTTGATGGCGGCGTCGGCGCTGAAGTGGAAGTCGTAGGGGTCCTGGTCGTCCGTATAGAGGTTGGCCTGGTGGCCGGTGCGGTTCGGCTCCCAGGAGTTGTCGCTCCCGGAACCGTGGAAGTCGTAGCCCTGTACGTTCGCCACGTCGAGGGAGTCGAAGACCTTGCCCAGGTCCCAGCCGTCGCCGATCTTCTGCGGGTCGGCCGGGGTGAAGGCGGTGAGGAGGCGGTGGCCGCCGCCGAGGGCGTCCATCTGCTTGCGGAACTCGGCGAGCAGCAGGGTCAGGTTGCCCTTGTCGTCGGGCGAGTAGTGGTTGCCGGGGTGCCCGGTGCCCGTGCCCGGCCATTCCCAGTCGATGTCGAAGCCGTCGAAGATCCCGGCGGCGGTGCCGGGGCCGCCCGCGCCGTTGTACTCGGGCAGGTTGCCCTTGATGTACATGTCGATGCAGGAGGAGACGAACTTCTTGCGGGAGGCGTCGGTGGCCGCCACGTCGGAGAAGTACTTGGAGTACGTCCAGCCGCCGAGCGAGACCACGATCTTCAGGTTCGGGTGGAGTTTCTTGAGCTTCTTCAACTGGTTGAAGTTTCCACGCAGTTTGCCCCAGCCGTCGTCCGCGACGCCGTCGACGGACTGGGCGGCGCTGAACGGACGTCCGTAGTCGGCGTCGGCGTCACCGGCGCCGGTGCCCTGCTCGGGGTCCTCGGGGTCGGCGGTGGTGCCCTTGGTGACACCGTTCAGACAGGTGAGGTTGTTGGGGTCGATGTTGGCGAAGGCGTAGTTGACGATGTCGAGCTTGTCGGCGGCACCCGAGTCATGGAGGTTCTTGACGAAGTACTGGCGGCCGTAGATGCCCCACTGGACGAAGTAGCCGACCTTCGCGTAGTTGCCCGCGCCGACGATGTCGTCGGTCTTGACCGTGAGCGCGTTGCCGGCCGGGGAGGGATTGTCCGCCGCGTCACGGGCCTTGACGGTGAAGGTGTACGAGGTCGAGGGCGAGAGCCCGCCGATGGTGGCGGTGGTCGTGGTGCCCGGGACCGTGGTGGCCAGTGCCCCGTCCCGGTAGATGTCGTAGGCGGCTACGCGCTGGTTGTCCGTCGCGGCGGTCCAGGCCAGGGTGACGGACGAGGAGTCGGTGGCAGTGGCGTGCAGCGAGCCCGGCGCGGTCGGCGGGGAGGTGTCGGTGGCCGGGTCGACGGTGGTGACGGCCAGCGGCGCGCTCTCGGCGGAGGTGTTGCCCCGGGTGTCCTTGGCCCGGACCGTGAAGGAGTAGGCGGTGGCCGGGGTGAGACCGGTGACCGTGGCGGAGGTCGTCGCGGTGGCCGAGCCCACCACCTTGCCACCGGCCAGGATGTCGTACGACGCCACGGGGAAGTCGCCGGCCGTCGCCGCCGTCCAGGACAGCGACGCGGTGCGGGCGGTGACGTCGGTCTGCTTCAGCCCGCCGGGCGCACCCGGGGGCGCGTCCGCGGAGCCGTCGCACTTGTCACCGTTGATCCGGCAGCCGGTCGGCGCGGCGATCGGCCCGGTCGCGACGAACCAGAAGCTGTACGGCTCGCTGGTGCCGTGCGCGGCGACCGTACCGTTGTAGTGGGCGTTGACCGCGGTGATGTGGCTGCCCTGGGTGGTGACGGTGCCGTTGTAGGAGGTGTCGATCGCGACCCCGGCCGGCAGATCGAATTCGAGGTTCCAGCCGGTCACGGCGGTGTCGGTGTCGTTGTGCAGGACGTAAGTCCCTTTCCACCACGCCCCGTTGTCGGCCGAGGTGAAGGTGGCCGTCAGCTTGCCCGCCGCGTGCGCGGGCGCGGCCTGCAAGGACAGCAGCGCGAGGAGCAGCCCGAGAACGGCGACGAGGGCGGTGGCCGTTCTCCGTCTGAATGTCATGTGCTCGAACATGGATTTCTCCCTTGAGGCAGGGACCGGTGAGGCGGTCCTGGGGGAGCCGGATTCCTTGGTGCCATGGAGCACGGGGGAAACTAAGAGGTCTGGACCAACTCGTCAATAGGTACAGACCAATCACGCGCAAAGTCCGCCTGCCCGGACCTGGACCGGCAGTCACCGGATCCCGCGCACCCCGGGCCCGCGAACCTGTCAGTCGCCGAGGACGACCGTGCGCTGGGCGGAGAAGTCGCCCCACTTCCCGTCGGGCAGCTTGGCGCGGATCTTCATCGAGTAGCGGGTGCCGCGCGGGTCGCCGACGGCGAGGCGGTAGCTCGCCCGGCCTGCGGGCGGGGTGGCGCCCCACACGATCGTGGTGGTCAGCCGGCCGCCGATGAAGAGCTGGTACGCGGGGATCCCGCCGCCCGTCTCCGGCTGCTTCCAGTCCAGGTCGATGGCGTACTCCTTGCCCTGGACGCGGTTGCCGATCCGCAGGTCGGTGGGGGCGGTGCTCGCCGGTGCGCCCGGAGCGGAGGCGGTGGTGAGATCGATGGCGTTGCTGTCCGGCGAGGAGGTGTCGGCGGCGTCGCGGGCACGGACGGTGAAGGTGTAGACGGTGCCGGGGCGCAGTCCGGTCAGATGTGCCGTGGTCTGCGTGCCGGGCACGCTGTGGATCCGGGAGTCCTCCTGGTAGATGTCGTACGAGGTGACGCCGATGTCGTCCGTCGAGCCTCCCCAGGAGAGGTTCACCGCCCGGCTGCCGCCCACCGTGCCACGCAGCCGCACCGGGCGGGTCGGCGCCTCGTGGTCGGCGGGGGTCGGGGCGGGTGTGGTGACGCTCGCGGCGGCGCTCGGCGCGGAGAGATTCCCGGCGGCGTCGCGGGCGCGGACGGTGAAGGTGTAGGCGGTCGACGCGGTCAGCCCGCCGACGTCGATCATCACCTTGGCCGCCGGGACCGATTCGACCCGCTTCCCCTCGCGGTAGATCTCGTAGCCGGTGACCGCCCTGTCGTCGGAGGCCCGCTCCCACATGACGTGCACGGAGGTGGCGCTGCTCGCCTGCGCCGTCACATGGCCGGGCACCGTCGGCTTGCGGATGTCGGCCTCAGGAGCGGAATCGCAGGCGCTGAGCGCGGCGAGGAGCAGGGCGGCGGAACAGGCCAACGCGGCGGTTGCGTGGGGGCGTTGCACGGTCGTGCCTTCCATCCGGCAGCAATGGTCCAGACCTGTATCGCACGGTGCGGGGGTCTCCGACAAGAGGGTGGAGCGGAACCTTCCGCAATATGCCGATGTGTGCGTCGGCCAGCGGTGGGGCAGCGCGCCGGTGTGCGTCGGCCGGCCGTCGGCGGGTGCCTGAGATGCCGTACGGTCGGCTGGTGTTGTGCATACGAGGTGTGGTGCTGCCCGAGCGCGAGGAACGCACGTTCTGGATCGACGGGGAGGTGCTCCGCGCGGGCCCTCCGCCCGGCGGGCTCGCCGGCCGGGATGCCGAGACGGTCGTCGACGGCGGCTGGCTGCTGCCCGGTCTCGTCGACGTGCACACGCATCCGGGCGCGTCGGCGCCGGGCGAACCGTTCGACGAGGAGCTGCTGCGCCGGCAGTTGGGCGAGCACCGGGACGCCGGGGTGCTCGCGGTGCGCACTCCCGGCACCGCGCAGCGGATGCCCGCCTGGGTGGCGAAGGACCCGGAGCTGCCGCATGTCACGTCGGCGGGGCGGTGGCTGGCGACACCGGGCCGGTTCTTCCCCGGTTTCGGACGCGATGTGAGCGAGGCCGAGTTGGCGCGGGCGGCCGTGGAGGAGGCGGCCGCCTCGTCCGGGTGGTGCAAGGTCATCGGTGACTGGGCCGCCGACGAACCCGCCGTTCCCCTCCCGCTGTTGACCTCGGTGGTGACGGCGGTGCACGCGGCGGGCGGCAAGGTGGCGGTGCACTGCCAGACCGCCGAGGGCAGCCGCAATGCCGTACTGGCGGGCGCCGACAGCCTGGAGCACGGCATGCATCTCGACCCGGCCCTGCTGGACCGGATGGCCGCGCAGGGCACGGCGTTCGTGCCGACGTTGAGCGTCTTCGGTGCCAAGGCGGACGCGATGCGGGCGCGGGAGCCGGGCGTGCGCCGTGATCTGTGGCTGGCCGGCTGGGACACCATGCTCGACCATGTGCGCGCGGCCCACGAGGCGAAGGTGACGGTGCTGGCGGGGACGGACTCCTTCCCTTGCGGGACGGTCGCGGGCGAGATGGAATGGCTGGTACGGGCCGGTCTGTCGGCCCACGCGGCACTCGGCGCCGCGTCCTGGACGGCACGGGCCTGGCTCGGGCTGCCGGGCCTCGTGGACGGCGCGCCCGCCGACGTGGTCGCGTACGCCACCGACCCGACCCTGGACCCCGGCGCGCTGAATCACCCGAGCCGGATCGTGCTCCGTGGACGCATCGTGCGATGAGTTCGGGGTGCGGGAAGTGATGAGTTCGGGGTGCGGGAGGAGTCAGCACCGTATGGACACGCACACGGAAACCACTCCCACGATCGATCTCGAACCCGCGGCACGGCACATCGCCGGCCTGCTCGACGGCATCGACGAGCAGCAGCTGGACGATCCGACGCCCTGTCCCGACTACGCGGTACGCGAGCTGCTCGCCCATGTGGCCGGGCTGAGCGCGGCATTCCGCGACGCGGCGCGGAAGGACCTCGGCCCGATGACCGACACCGCTCCGGACGCGGGGCTTCCGGTCCTCGCCGACGACTGGCGCGAAACCCTGCCGCCGTTGCTGGAAGAGGTGGTGAAGGCCTGGCGCGATCCTGCCGCCCGGCAGGGAATGACCAGGGCGGGCGGCGTGGATCTGCCGGGTGAGGTGGCGCTGGTGATCGCGCTGGACGAGCTGGTGATCCACGGCTGGGACCTGGCTCGGGCGACCGGCCAGCGGTACGAGGCGGACGAGGCGGACCTTCGCGTCGCGCTGGACATGCTGACCCCCGGTGACGGCAAGCCCCGGGCGGACAGCATCTTCGGCCCGCCGGTTCCGGTCCCGGCCGACGTGCCCCTCGTCGACCGGGCCGTCGCGATGAGCGGTCGCCGCCCGGACTGGAAGCCGGGCGACTGAGCTGAGCCACGCGCGGCGGGGTGGTGCGCCTCCGAGCGGTACGCCTCCCAGCGGTGACGGTCAGGACAGGCCGGTCAGGTCAGCCTTCGCGCCGCCTCGCGTGCCTGTTCCCGCAGCCGTTCGTCGGCCGGGGCTATTCCGGGCTCCACGCCCGAGGCCCGCACCCGGAGGTCCCGTTCGGCCAGGGCGGTCAAGCGGCGGTGATGGTCCGCGGTGAGGGCAGCGGGTCCGAGTGCGACCAGGGCCTCCAGCGCGGTCACCGCGTCGTCGTCCTGCTCCGCGGCGTCCAGGAGCAGTTCGGCCGTGCGGGGGCCGTCGAGGGACTCGGGCGCGATCGCGCGGAGGGCGAGCACCACCGACGGAATCTGCACCCGGTCGGTGATCAGGCCCTCCAACGCGGGGACCAGCGGCCGGGCCGCGTCGCCGATGCGGCCCGCCGCCCGCGCGGCACGGCCGAGCGTCCAGCGCAGCCACGTCGGCTCCGCCGCCGCGAGCACACCGGCCAGCACCGGCACCGCTTCCTCCAGGTCACCGGTGATCCGCCACAGGGCCGAGGCGAGCTCGACGTCGGCGTCCAGCTGCGGGGAGTTGCGGGTGCCCTCGGAATCGCTGAGCGCGGACCGCAGAGCGGGCACCAGGCCGAGCGCCGCCGGGCCCAGCTCCGCGGCGAGACGCGCGGCCTCCTGCACCGCCGGACCGCCGGGGGTGAGCCGGTCGGCGACGGCCACCAGCAGCGGGCCCATGTCTCCCGTCAGCTCGCGCACCGCCGTCCCCGCGGCAAGCCGGCCGTCCACCGGACCGGTGCGTGCGGCGGCGGTCAGGAGCCCCGCGGTCGCCTCCCGGTGCTCCGGCGGGCAGACCGCGGCCAGCACCTTCGGCACGGCCCTCGGAGATCCGGGCAGCGCGGACCGCAGTTCGGGCAGGGCGGCCGATGCCCGGCTCCCCCACGCGCCGAGCAGGAGGGCGAGCCGGATCGTCTCATCGGCGCCGAGGTCCTCCGCACCCAGCCGGGTACGGATCGCGTCCAGCAGCGCCGGGTCGTACGGGAACGATGTCCCGGCCGTCCCTCCGATCAGGAAACCGCACGCCGCACCGAGTGCGCGTGGACGCCGCCCCAGGTGACGGGCCAGGAGCGGCGCGGCCCGGTCGGGGGCCACGGCGACGAGTGCTTCCAGCGCGCGGTCCGCCGGGTCGCCCTCGCCCGCGGCGAGCCGGGCCAGCACCGGGACAGCCGCCGCGGATCGGGCACCCAGCTTCGCGAGCAGCGCATACGCCTCGGGCACAGCGGCGGGATCGGCGATCAGCGCCTCCACGGCGCCGGCCAGGCGCTCCGGCGCGCTGCGCGAGAGCAGGCAGGCCGTCTCGGCCGCCCACGTCGCCTCCGCCCGCGCCTCGGGGACCGCACTGCGCAGGGCGGCATCGAGCAGGGTGTACGCGGCGTCGCGGTCCGCGGCGGTGTCGCGGAGCAGCAGCGCCTCGACCACGTACTGCAGCGGCTCGTTGCGCTCCAGGTCCAGCCGGCCCTCGACGAGGACGTTCGCGGGCAGGAGGGACAGCATCGCCCCGTGGTGCGCGGGTCCCCAGGGCAGTCCGCCGTCCACGCAGGCCAGCAGCGCCGCGATCCGGACCTCGCCGGGCTCGTCCGCGCCGATGGCCCCGGTCGCCTCGGCGGCCGCACCCGGCGGGTCCAGATGTGCCATCGCCCCCAGGAGTTCGGCCCGTACCAGGGGGTCCGTCTCGGTCCTCCCGCGCAGACGGAGCACCGGCAGCACCTGTTCCGCCGCGCCGGTCATCGCGGCGGCCCGGACCGCGGCCCGCCGGAGCCCCGGATCCTCGGCGTCGACCGTGGCGAGAATCAGCGGCAGCTGACCGACAACGGCTGCCCGGCAGGCGGCTTCGTCGCTGTCGCCGTCGTCCGCCCCGCCCTCCGCTATCCCGCCGAGCAGCACCAGCAGGTCCTCCGTGTGGTACCCCGCTCCGGCGAGCCGGGCGAGGTACGGAACGGCGCGGGCCGTGGCCCCGTAGACCGAGCCCTGGTGCAGGATGCTGCCGTACAGCTCGGAGATCGCCTCGGACGCGGCCTCCTCGCTCTCCCCGGCGAGCGCCCGCAGGTGGCCGGGGACATCGGCCGCGCTCCCGTAGGCATGCCGCAGATCCGCCCACGGCTGGGCGTCGACTTCGGCGAAGAACCGTGTGAGATCCATGAAGCGGATCATGGCATCCGGCACTGACAGCGCTCCGGGCCGTCGGCCCGCAACCGGCCCCGGACCGACTTCAGCCGGCCCCCGGACGGCCCGGAGCCGGTCCTCAGCAGGTCCTCAGCAGGTCCTCGGCAGGTCCACAGTCGGCCCTCAGCTGGTCCTCAGCTGGTGAAGAACTCCGTGATCTGCTGGGCGACCTGGTCGGGGTGGATCTCGTGCACCCGGTGGCCGCCCCCGATCGTGATCAGCCGGCAGTCCGGGATCAGCGAGGCCATGTCCTGCAGGCGTCCCTGGGGCATGGTGGACTCCGGGCCGCCCGAGATCATCAGCGTCGGCGCGACGATCTCGCCGAGGCCGGCCGCCCACTCGGGGTCGGGGTCGGCCACCTCGGCCCGGATGGGAGCGACGGCGGCCCAGTCGTAGTCCACCGGCCCCTCCGGCTCCGCGGCCGGCTTCGGCTCGCTCGGGAACGGCGGCGGGGTCTCCACCAGCGCCAGCCGCTCCACCCGGTCCGCGTGCTCCTGGGCGAGCAGATGGGCGACGACACCGCCCATGGAGTGGCCGACCAGGCCGACCCGGTCGAGCTCGCACTCGTCCAGGAAACCGAGGACGTCGTCCCGCATCAGCTCGAAGGAGTATTCGTCCGGCCAGTCGCTCTCGCCGTGACCGCGCAGGTCGAGGGCGTACACCCGCCACTCCTCGCCGAGCAGGCCGGCGGCCGCCTCCCAGCTCGCGGCGGAGCCGCCGAGGCCGTGCAGCAGGACCACGGGCGAGCCGAAGGGGTCGCCCCAGGTCCGGTACGCCAGCCGTACGTCGCCGACATCCACTACAGACTGATCTTCCATACCCATGACGCTACAGGCGCATGGGCGAAGATCGTTCCGCCGCCTCCGCGGTGGCCGCCCTCCGGCTCGGGTGCGACGCGTGTCCGACGTACGCCCGGCGGCGGTTGCCGGATCCGGTCCTCCTCAAACCCATGATCGGCGGGCGCGGGAAGCGTCCGCCCGCTGCCTGCGCACGCCGGTGCGCACGTCATACGACCTGCGCCTTCACTCCTGTTCGAAGACCGGTCCGGACCCGTGACCGGCCGGTCGGGAACTCTGTTGGGGCTGGCGGACGGCTCACGCCGACGTGGGCCGGATTACGGAGGAGAGATTCGCATGATCAAGAAGATGATGCTGGCCGCGATGGTGCTGACCGCCGGTCTCGGGCTGGCCATGGGCCCCGCCGCCCAGGCCGCGCAGAGTCCCGCCGCCGCGCAGGCCGCGAAGGCACCGGCAGCGGTCTGCACCGTCAACGACAACGGGGTGAACTTCCGCGGCGGGCCGGGCACCGAGTTCCCGGTCCTGGGCCAGGTGAACAAGGGTCAGAACCTGAACGCCCGAGGTCAGCAGGGAAACTGGATCATGGGTGACCTGTGGGGCGGCCCCACGGGCGTCTGGATCCACGTGGCCTACCTGAACTGCTGAGGCCGCAACGCCCGGGGAGGCCCCGCATCGCGCGCTCCGCGCGGTGCGGGGCTTCCCGCGTTCCGGGAGAACTTCTCAACTCCTCGGCGCCGGAGGGGTGTACGACACCCTCCCACTCTGATAGGAAAGCTTCCTAACAGACCGATGGAACGAAGAACTCCCCTTGGAGGACTGGTGCACGCTCCCCATAAGCGCGCCGCACGTCGCAGTACCCGCCCCGTGCGCATCACGGTCATCGCGGTCGGATTGGCCCTCACGGCGATTCCCGTTGCCGCCTACGCCGGCAGCCCCACGCACCAGGCGGCCCCTCAGTCGGTGGCAGCGGCTGCGAAGGCCGCCGCCGCCACCGGGCTGGACGATCCGGCGAAGAAGGAGATCGCCATGCAACTGGTCTCCAGCGCCGAGAACTCCTCCCTCAACTGGAAGTCCCAGTACAAGTACATCGAGGACATCGACGACGACCGCGGCTACACCGGCGGCATCATCGGTTTCTGTTCCGGCACGGGCGACATGCTCGACCTCGTCGAGCTGTACACCGAGCGCAAGCCGGACAACGTCCTCGCGAAGTACCTCCCCGCGCTGCGGAAGGTCAACGGCACCCCCTCGCACAGCGGTCTCGACCCGAACTTCACCAAGGACTGGGCGAAGGCCGGCTCCGACTCGGCGTTCAAGAAGGCGCAGGACGACGAGCGGGACCGGGTGTACTTCAACCCGGCCGTCAAGCAGGGCAAGGCCGACGGCATCGGCACGCTGGGCCAGTTCGCGTACTACGACGCCATCGTCATGCACGGTGACGGCGACGACAGCACCGGCTTCAGCGCCATCCGCAAGCGGGCCCTCTCGAAGGCGAAGCCGCCGTCCCAGGGCGGCAACGAGGTCACGTACCTCAACGCCTTCCTCGACGCCCGCGTCTGGGCGATGAAGCAGGAGGAGGCCCACGAGGACACCAGCCGGGTGGACACCGCCCAGCGGGTCTTCCTGAAGGAGGGCAACCTGAACCTGGACCCGCCGCTCGACTGGAAGGTGTACGGCGACAGCTACCACATCGGCTGACGCACCGGGACGACACGACTGCGGCGCGTACGGCAGCACCCGCGAGGGTCGCCGTACGCGCCACGGTGCCCTACCGCCCGATACCGGCCGGGTCGGGTCAGTGCGCGGCCACCGGGTCCCCGGCCGCCGGGCTGTTCTCCCGCTCCGACGGTTCCGGAACCGGCTTCCTGCCGAGGTGGTTGAAGGCCAGGTTGAGCACGATCGCCACCACGCACCCGGTCGAGATCCCGGAGTCGAGCACGACGAGCAGATCCTTCGGGAACGAGTGGTAGAACTCCGGCGCGGCGATCGGGATCAGGCCGATGCCCACGGCCGCGGCCACGATCAACGCGTTCTCGCCCTTCTCCAGCGCGGCGGTCGCCAGGGTCTGGATGCCGCTCGCGGCGACCGAACCGAAGAGCACGATGCCCGCGCCGCCGAGGACCGGCAGCGGGACGAGCGCGATGACGGACGCCGCGACGGGGACCAGTCCGAGCACGATCAGGATGCCGCCACCGGCGGCCACCACGAAGCGGCTGCGGACCTTCGTCATCGCGACAAGGCCGATGTTCTGGGCGAAGGCACTGCACATGAAGCCGTTGAAGAGCGGGCTGATGGCACTGCCCAGGGTGTCGGCGCGGAGACCGCCCTCGATGGTCCGTTCGTCCGCCGGCCGGCCGACGATCCGGCCGAGGGCGAGCATGTCCGCGGTGGACTCGGTCATGCAGACCAGCATCACGATGCTCATGGAGACGATCGCGGCGATCTCGAACTGCGGCGCCCCGAAGTGGAACGGCGTCGGGAAGCCGACCGGGTCGGCGTCCTCGATGGCGCCGAAGTCGGTGATGCCGACCGGAATCGCGATCAGTGTGCCGACGATCAGCCCGAGCAGGATGGCGATCTGCTGGAGGAATCCGCGCAGCAGTTTGCGCAGCGCGAGGACGATCACCAACGTGACCGCGGCCATGGTGATGTTGGTCGTGGAGCCGTAGTCGGCGGCCTCGGCGTTGCCGCCCTGGGACCAGTTGAAGGCGACCGGCAGCAGCGAGACACCGATCAGGGTGATCACGGTGCCCGTGACCACGGGCGGGAAGAAGCGGACCAGTTTGCAGAAGTACGGGGCCAGCAGGAAGCCGAGCAGGCTGGCGACGATGATCGCGCCGAAGATGACGGCGATGCCGTCGTGCCCGCGGTCCTTGCCGATCGCCACCATCGGCGTGACACCGGCGAACGAGACGCCGTTGACGAACGGCAGCCGGGCGCCTATGCGCCAGAAGCCGAGGGTCTGGAGCAGGGTGGCTATGCCCGCGGTGAACAGGCTCGCCCCCATCAGGAAGGCGGTCTCCTTGGCGGTGAGGCCCACGGCGGGCCCCACGATCATCGGCGGGGCCACCACGCCCGCGTACATCGCGGCCACGTGCTGGAGGCCGCTGGTGAACATCTTCAGTGGGGGGAGCGTTTCGTCGACCGGGTGTTTCCGGTCGGCCGAGGCCGAGTCGGTGGCGGCGCCGGGAAGTCGGGCGGCGTCGGGATGCGGGCCGGCATCGGATGCTGCGTCTGCGTCGTTGCGAAACCTGGGCGTAGCTGCCACGGCGGTTCCTCCGGTCGGGTGCACGTCTGCGGTGACGTCGGTGTCAGGGAGGTGGTGCAAGTGGGGCGTTGGTGCAGGTGGGGCAGGTCGTGCAGCTGGTGCGGGCAGCTTCGGTCACCGGTGCGGGGGCGCGGGCGTCCAGGCACGCGCCCCCGCACCGGTTGCCGTGGACCCCGCTCGGGTCCACGGCGGCCGGCCGAGGGCCGTCCCCCTCGGCCGGCCGGTATCGGGGGTACCGCGGAGCGTCAGGCCCCGGCGGCGATCTGTGCGAGGCGGCGGGCCTCGTCCCGGGTGGCGCGGGCGATGGCGTCCTCGTCCGCGGTGGTCAGGTGGTTGTCCTCGACGACCGGCTCGCCGTTGACGAGGGAGAGGGTGACGGGGGCCGCCGCGCCGAAGACAAGTGCGGTCACCGGGTCGGCGATGGAGGCATGGGCGAGGGTGTCGAGCTTCCACAGCACCAGGTCGGCGAGCTTGCCCGGTTCCAGGGAGCCGATCTGGTCGGCGCGGCCGAGGACCTGGGCGCCGCCGTACGTTCCCAGACGCAGGGCCTGACGTGCATTCAGAGCCTTCTCGCGGTGGGCGCCGAGGCGGTTGATGAGGAGGGCGTTGCGCAGCTCGGTGTGGAGTTCGCCGGACTCGTTGGAGGCGGTGCCGTCGACGCCCAGGCCGACCGGGACGCCGGCCGCGAGCATGTCGGGGACCCGGGCGATGCCCGCGGCGAGCCGGGCGTTGGAGGAGGGGCAGTGCGCGACGCCGGTTCCGGTGCGGGCGAAGGCGGCGATGTCGGAGTCGTTCATGTGGACGCAGTGCGCCATCCACACGTCGTCGCCGAGCCAGCCGGTGGACTCGAAGTAGTCGGTCGGTCCCATCCCGAACAGCTCGTGGCAGAACTTCTCCTCCTCCACGGTCTCCGAGCCGTGGGTGTGCATGCGCACTCCCTTGCGACGGGCCAACTCGGCTCCCTGTCGCAGCAGTTCGGTGGAGATGGAGAACGGGGAGCAGGGTGCGGCCGCGACCTGGGTCATCGCGTCGAACGACGCGTCGTGGTGTGCGTCGATGGTCGCCTCGGTGCCGGCGAGCGCCCCGTCGAGGGTCTCCACGGCGAAGTCCGGCGGCAGTCCGCCGTCCTTGACGCTGCGGTCCATGGACCCGCGGGCGAGGGTGAACCGTACGCCCATGTCACGGGCGGCCCCGATGATGACGCCGGACAGATCGCCGGAGCCCCGCGGGTAGACGTAGTGGTGGTCCATGGCGGTGGTGACGCCGCCGCGGGCCATCATGGCGAGGGAGCCCTGGGCGGCGGCGCGGACCATCGGCTCGTCGATGCGCGCCCACGTCGGGTAGAGGGCGACCAGCCAGTCGAACAGGTTGTGGTCGGTGGCGAGGCCCCGGGTGATCCACTGGTAGAAGTGGTGGTGCGTGTTGATCAGGCCGGGGGTGGCCAGGTGCCCGGCGCCGTCGATGCGGCGTACGACGTTCGCCAGGCCCTCGGGGGCCCGGCCTGCGCCGATGGACTCGATCTTGTTGCCTGCGACGACGACGTGGCCCGAGGCGTACTCGGTGTCGTGGGCGTCGACCGTGGCGATGGCCACGTTCTCGATGACGATGCGGGATACGGGGTCTGCCGAAGGTGCCATGGTGCTTCCTTCCGGAGTGAGTGGCGATGCGGGCACGGCAGGACCCTAGGAGGATTTGAGTGCCGGGGCGGACGCGCCGCCACGGGTGCCGAGATGGTGGAAGAACAGGTTCAGCGACACGGCGACCAGGGCGCCCGCGCTGATGCCGGAGCCGAGCACGGTCTGCGCCCAGGCCGGGAAGTCGATGTAGAAGGTGGGCGCGGCGAGCGGGATGATGCCCGCGCCGAGCGAGACGGCGACCAGGATGATGTTGGAGCTGTCGTCGAGGCCGGCCTCCGAGAGCGTCCGGATGCCGCTGACTGCGATGGAACCGAAGAGGACGATGCCCGCACCGCCGAGTACCGGCATCGGCACCGTGGAGACCACCGCCCCGAGCACCGGGAAGACGCCGAGGACCAGGAGTGCGCCTCCCGCGGCGGCGACGACGTAGCGGCTGCGGACCTTGGTCAGCGAGACGACGCCGACGTTCTGGGCGAAGGCGGAGGTGGGGAAGCCGCCGAAGACGGGACCGAGGAGGGTGGCGATGCCGTCGGTGCGCAGGCCCCGGGTGATGGTCCTGCCGTCGGTCCCGCGCTCGCAGATCTCGCCGATGGCGAGCATTCCGGCGCTGGACTCCGTCATCAGGACGAGCGTCACCAGGCAGAGCGAGATGATCGCGGCGGGCTGGAACTCGGGCGCCCCGAACGCGAAGGGCTTCGGCAGCGCGGCGACAGGGGCGGAGCCGAGCGCCCCGAAGTCCGCCATACCGAACGGGATCGCGGCGAGCGTGCCGATCAACAGCCCCAGAAGCAAGGCGACTTGCTTGACGAAGCCGCGGCCGAAACGCTGGATCAGCAGGATGACGACGAGCGTGAAGGCGGCGAGTGCCAGGTACTTCATGTCCCCGAAGTCGGCGGCAGTCCTGTCGCCGCCCTGCGCCCAGGCGACCGGCACCGGCATCAGGGTCACCCCGATGAGGGTGATGACGACGCCTGTGACGAGCGGCGGGAAGAAACGCAGGAGCTTGCCGAAGAACGGTCCGATGGCGAGACAGAAGACACCGGCGACCATCACCGCGCCGTAGATGGCCGGGAGCTGGTCGCCCGTGGCGTTGGTCTCGGCGATGGCGAGCATCGGCGCGATACCGGCCGAGGAGGCGGCGTTGACGAAGGGCAGCCGGTTGCCGACGAAGCCCTTGACCCCGAGGGTCTGCAGGAGGGTGGCCACACCGGCGATGAGCAGACTCGCGGCGATGAGCCGGGTCTGGCCCGCGGTGTCGAGGTGGACGGCCTGGCCGATGATGAGCGGGGGCGTGACCACACCCGCGTACATGGCGGCAATGTGCTGGAGCGCGGCGGGGACGAGCCGCGAGGGGTGGAGCTTCTGGTCGACCGGGTGGACCTCGGGTCCTTCCGGTGGGGTGGAACACGGGCCTTCTGCCGGCCCTTTTGCAGGCGTTGCCATGGCTAGCTGTTCCCTCCGGTGTGGCGGATCCCCGCCGACCGGGGGGGGGGGGGGGGGGGGGCCAGAGGCGAAGGGTGGGTGGGTCGACCGGGGGGTGTGGGTCTTAATAGTTGCGGAGGAGGGTGGGCCCCATCCAGCCATAAGGGAAGT
>NZ_JBHVWT010000010.1:82102-90332 GCF_042882135.1 Streptomyces sp. NPDC058240 | reverse complement strand
TTTTCGGTGGGGGGTGCGGGTTCTGCTTTCCCTTCCTTTAGTCTCACCCACCCCCCCCCTCCCCCCCCCCCCCCCCCCCCCCCGCCCCGCGTCAGAGGTTGGTCATGTCGACCGGGATGTGCGGCTCGCAGCCGTCGCGCAGGATGGTGGCCTCGATCAGGCCGTAGGGGCGGTCGGCGGCGTAGTACACGGCGCCGTCCTTGGCGTCGTTCTCCAGGCCGAAGGCGGAGAGGTCCTGCCGGAAGTGGTGCTTGTTGGGGGCGGAGAAGCGGATCTCGTCGATCTCGCTGCGGTTGTTGATGACCCGCGAACCCATCTGGTACAGCGTCTGCTGGAGCGAGAGCGAGTACGTCTCCACGAACGCGTGCAGGATGTGCTTCCTGGACTGCTCGTAGGACTTCTCCCACTGCGGCATGCGCTGCTCGTCCGAGGTCCAGTTGTGCCGCCACCACGTGGACAGGGACGTGGCGAGGATGCGGTCGTAGTCCTCCTGGAGCGTCGTGTACTTGTCCTTGATGTAGCCCCAGAACTCGGAGTTCGTGGAGTTCATCAGGGTCAGGTCCTTGAGCCCGGACAGGACTTCGAACTTCGCCCCCCCGTCACCTCCGGCGGAGTACGTGATCTGCGCCAGGCGGGTCTCCTGGCCCTTGCGGACGAAGGAGTGCTTGACCTCGTCGGCGCCGATGAACTTGGAGTTGCCGTCGGAGCCGGCGATGCGCTCCCAGGCGTACTCCTCGATGCGGATGCGCGCGCGGTGGATCGAGGGCTGGCTGTCCACGAAGTGCCGGGCGAGGTGGATGCCGTACTGCTCGACCGACTCGATGCCGTATTCCTTGGCGAACGCGAAGCAGGTGTTCTTCGTGGTGTCCGTCGGAAGGCAGTTGGCGTTCGAGCCGTTGTAGTGGACGTCGTCGAGCTCGCCGGAGAGGGCGACGGAGACGTTCAGGTCCTTGATGTGGTGAGTGTCGCCGTCCCTCGTGATCTTGACGACGCGGTTCTCTGCTTTGCCGTACTGGTTCTGGCCGAGAATCGTGGGCATGTCTGCTAGCTCCCTCGGTAAACGGAGTAGCCGAACGGGTTGAGCAGCAGCGGTACGTGATAGTGCTCGCCCGGTACGACGGCGAAGGTGATCGCCACTTCCGGGAAGAACACACCGCTGTCCCTTGCGCGGGGGGCGTCCTGCTGCGCCTCGGCTTGCTTCTTGGCTGCGAAGTACGCCTCGGTCTCGAAGCCGAGACGTACATGGGTGGTGCCCTCCGGCAGTGCCGGCAGGTCCTTGCATCGCCCGTCGGCGTCGGTCGCGGATCCGCCGAGCGTCGCCCAGGGTGCGCCGCTGCCGCTGCGGGCCGCGAGCGTGATGGCGACGGCCGCGGCGGGGCGGCCGATGCTGGTGTCCAGGATGTGCGTGGACACCGATGCGGTGGTGTCGGTGCTCAAGACCGTCACTCTCCTTCGGTTACGAGACGGGTCAGCCGGATGCGGTTGATCTTGCCCAGCTCGGTGCGCACGATCCCGCGCTCCTGCTCGGGCGAGTTCCCGATCCGGGACTTCACCGCGTCGCGCATCTGCTCACCGGTGGCTCCGGTGGCGCAGATCAGGAAGACATGTCCGAACCGCTCCTGGTAGGCCAGGTTCAGTTCGAGCATCTCGGCCTTGAGTTCCTCGGTGGCGCCGGCCATCCCCCGCTGTTCGCGGGAGGAAGTCGGGTCTCCGGGCTTCGGGCGGCCGATCGGCGGATGGCCGGCCATCGCTTCGGCCAGTTCCTCCGGGGTCAGCGCCGCCGTGGCGGCGTCACTGGCACGAAAAAGGGCTTCCGCGGTGGCGTACGGGCGTCGGGAGAGGATCGCTCTTCCCCATGCCGCGCCGGCACACACCTCGTGCAACGCGGTGGTGGCCTCGTCGTCCGCCAGGGTGTTGAACCGGGCGAGGCCCGGCGTGGAGCTCGAAGTCACGGGAGCCTCCGTGGCTGTTCTCGCTGTGCGTTTTTTCGCTTCGCGTCGGTCGGGCTGCGGATAGCTAACGCCCTCCACAACACCACGTCAACACTTTGTTGAAATTACGCGAATGTAAAAAGCCGTCGCCCGGTACTCCGGACGACGGCCCTCCGCGGTCTTCCACGGCGTTCGCTCAGCTACGGCCTCAACTACTCGCCTTTGGCCGCATTTTCCCTGTTCAGGTAGTTGTAGACGGTGAAGCGGCTGACCCCCAGCGCGCCCGCCACCGTCTCCACGCCGTGGCGTACCGAGAAAGCACCACGTGCCTCCAGGGTCCGCACCACCGACTGCTTGGTCCGGCGGTCCAGCTCGGCGAGCGGCATGCCGTGCCGGCGCTCCATGGCGGCCAGGATGTGATCGAGCGACTCCGAGAGCTGGGGCAGCCGTACGGCTATGACGTCCTCGCCCTCCCAGGCCAGCACGACATCGTCGGGCTGGGCCTGCTCGGGCCCGAGCAGCTCGGCGCCCATGGCGTCGACGAGCGGCTTGACCGCGGTGACGAGCGGGTGGTCCGCCGGTTCGGTCACTGGGAGTCCTCCCCGATCACATTGACCTGGAGGGACACCCGGGTGGCACCCGATGCCAGGGCCTGGCGCAGCAGCGAGTCCACCGCGGTGAGCACCTCGTCCGCGCCGCCCTCCGCCGTGTTGCCGAAGGGGCCGACGTCCACGGCGTCCAGGTCGGCCGCCTGGATGACCTCGCGGGCCACGACCGCGTGGGCGGGCGCCTCGTCGAGATCGAAGGGCTCGGTGGTGAACTCCACTCTCAAGCGCACTGTGCCTCCCTCATGCGTTCGCCACGCAGCTGTGAAACCCGCGGCTCGCGCCTGACCCTAACGGACGTGCGCCGGGGCCGTCGGGCGTCGGATCAGCCCTCAGTACCCGGCCGGGCGCGCGCTCGGGTGCGGCAGTACGCAGACGGCGACCGGGGCGGCGAGCGCCTGACCGGTGCGGGTCAGTCCGCCGTCGTGGGCGTCGACCCGGAAGGCGGTCACCGTGCTCGACCTCTGGTTGGCCGCGAAGAGCAGTTTCCCGTCGGGCGAGAAGGCGATCTGCCGGGGGAAGTCGCCGCCGACGGGCACGGTGTCGAGCAGCCGCAGCACGGCCCCGTCGTCCTCGACGGCGTAGCGCGTAAGGCTGTTGTGCCCCCGGTTGGCGAGGTAGGCGAACCGGCCGTCCGCGGTGACCAGGAACTGCGCGGGATAGCTGGTCCCCGCACCGGTCCCCGTGGGCTGCGGGGTGCCCGGGGAGAGCGTGCCGGTGGCCGGGTCGTAGCCGCAGACGACCGCGGTGTTGTCGACCTCGCAGGCCAGGTAGGCGAAGCGGCCGCCGGGGTGGAAGGTGATGTGCCTTGGTCCGGCGCCGGGGCGCAGCGCCGCATAGGAGACCCGGCCGAGCGTGCCGCGCCTCTCGTCCAGCCGGTACGTGTACACGGTGTCGTTGCCGAGGTCCACGGCGAGGACGTGGCTGCCGTCGGGGGTGGTGATGATCTGGTGGGCGTGCGGCCCGTCCTGGCCGGGGCCGGGCGGTGGCGTGGTGTGGGCGACCAGGTCCGTACGCTCCCCCAGCGATCCGTCGCCCCGGATGGGGTGCACCGCGACGCTGCCCGCGGTGTAGTTCGCGGTGAGCAGCCACCTTCCGGTGGGATGGACCGACAGATGGGTGGGCCCGGCCCCGCCCGTGTCGCGCGTTCCCAGCACCCGGTGGGTGCCGTCCGGCGACAGGGCCACCGCCGTCACACCGCCCGGGTCCTGCTCGTCGACCGCGTAGACGGTGGCGCCGGAAGGATGCGCGGCCAGGTACGAGGGGTTGGCGACGCCCGTGATCACGGGACCGGCGGCCATCGCCCCGGTGGCGGGGTCGTAGGTCGCCGTCCCGATTCCCGTGCCGCCGCCCTCGGCCGAGGTGTACGTGCCGAGCAGCAGCCGCGGGGTGGTGCGCGGGCGCGGGCCGACCGCGGGCGCCCGGTCCGGCGCGGACCCCGGGGAGCCGGGCGCCGCGGGGGCCGCCGACAGGGCGGCACCGGCGAGCAGCGCGCCGAGGACGGTGCGCCGGCTGGTGGCGTGGTTCATGTGAGGCACCTCGTACGGGGTCGGCGGCATCGGACGCACCAGCAACCCTGGCCCGCCCCGGACCCCTCGGCAACCGGCGCAATTGGGGGCCCACCTTGCGCAACCCGCACGAAGACCCCGGGACCGAATTCCGGGCACCCCCTTGACAGCTTCCACAGCCCCGGGCAATCTTCCGTTACGTAGAAACTAACTTCCGCAATACGGAAGGAGAGCCGAAACCCTCATGGGCTACCCGGACCAGCGCTTCGATGTGAACCTTTCGATCCTCTTCACGGAACTCCCGCTCCTGGAGCGTCCCGCGGCAGCCGCCGCGGCCGGCTTCACGGCGGTCGAGCTGTGGTGGCCCTGGATCGAGACCCCCACTCCGCCGCAGGCCGAGCTCGACGCCCTCAAGAAGGCGCTCGACGACGCGGGCACGCAGTTGGTGGGACTGAACTTCTACGCCGGACAGCTGCCCGGCCCCGACCGCGGCGCGCTCTCCGTGCCGGGCACGGAGTCGGACCGCTTCCGCGCCAATATCGACGTGGCGGCAGGCTTCGCCGCCTCGGTCGGCTGCAAGGCGCTCAACGCGCTGTACGGCAACCGCGTCGACGGCGTGGACCCGGCCGCGCAGGACGAACTCGCCCTGGAGAATCTGGTGCTCGCCGCCCGTGCGGCCGACCGGATCGGGGCGGTACTCCTGATCGAGACCCTCAACGAGCCGGAGTCGCCGCGCTACCCCCTGGTGAGCGCACCGGCCGGGATCGGGATCGTCGACAAGGTCAACGCGGCGACCGGACTCGGGAACGCGAAGTTCCTGCTGGACCTGTACCACCTGTCGATGAACGGCGAGGACCTCGGCCAGGCCATCACGGCGTATGCCGACAGGACCGGCCACGTCCAGATCGCCGACAACCCGGGGCGCGGCGCGCCCGGCACCGGCTCGCTCCCGCTGGAGCAGCTCCTCGACGAGCTGACGAAGGCCGGTTACGACGGCTGGGTCGGCCTGGAGTACAAGCCGGGCGACCGGCCGAGTGCCGAGGCCTTCGAGTGGCTCCCGGCCACCGCGCGGGCCGCCCGCCGAGGGCGGCGAACTCCCCCTCGTACACACGCTTATCGGAAGGCACCCTCATGAGCAACAACCTCCCCAAGGTTGCGTGGATCGGACTCGGCATCATGGGCTCCCCCATGTCCGAGAACCTGATCAAGGCCGGGTACGACGTCACCGGTCACACCCTGGAGCAGGCGAAGATCGACCGGCTGGTCGCGGCCGGCGGCACCGGCGCGGGCTCGATCGCCGAGGCGGTCCGGGACGCCGATGTCGTCATCACGATGGTGCCCGCCTCCCCGCAGGTCGAGGCCATCGCCTACGGCCCCGACGGCATCCTGGAGAACGCCAGGCCCGGCGCACTGCTGATCGACATGTCGTCGATCACCCCGCAGACCTCCGTGGACCTCGCGAAGAACGCGAAGGACAAGGGCATCCGGGTGCTCGACGCCCCGGTCTCCGGCGGCGAGGCCGGTGCCATCGAGGCGGTGCTGTCGATCATGGTCGGCGGCGAGCAGGCCGACTTCGACGCGGTCCTGCCGATCCTCCGGGCGCTCGGCAGGACCATCGTGCTGTGCGGTCCACACGGCTCCGGCCAGACGGTGAAGGCCGCCAACCAGCTGATCGTCGCGGTCAACATCCAGGCGTGCGCCGAGGCCGTCGTCTTCCTGGAGAAGTCCGGCGTCGACCTGGCCGCCGCACTGGACGTCCTCAACGGCGGACTGGCCGGCTCGACCGTCCTGACCCGCAAGAAGGACAACTTCCTCAAGCGGGACTTCGCGCCGGGCTTCCGGATCGACCTGCACCACAAGGACATGGGCATCGTCACGGACGCCGCCCGCAATGTCGGCGCCGCGCTGCCCGTCGGCGCCGTGGTCGCCCAGCTCGTCGCCTCGCTGCGCGCGCAGGGCGACGGCGGCCTGGACCACTCGGCACTGCTGCGCTCGGTCGAGCGCCTGTCGGGGCAGCCCGTCCAGGCCTGACCGGCCCGGCAACCCGGAGACTTCCGGACGGCGTCGGCGCTGACACCTGTCCTGTCGCGCCCAGGCGTCGGCGCCGTCCGGAACACCAGCCAACAAATTCAACAAACTGTTGACGTCGGGTTCGGGGCGTACTTACGCTCCTGGAGCCCCGAGCCGTCGCAGTTCAGCAGCTCAGCAGCCCCCGTACGGAAGGTCGCCCCGACACCATGACGCAGCGTGTGCTCACGACCGAGTCAGGCGCCCCGGTCGCCGACAACCAGAACTCCGCCACCGCCGGTGTCGGTGGCCCGATCCTCCTCCAGGACCAGCACCTGCTGGAGAAGCTGGCCCGCTTCAACCGGGAGCGCATTCCGGAGCGCGTGGTCCACGCCCGCGGCTCCGGCGCGTACGGCTACTTCGAAGTGACCGACGACATCACCGCCTTCACTCGGGCGGACTTCCTCTCCGAGATCGGCAAGCGCACCGAGACCTTCATCCGTTTCTCGACCGTCGCCGACTCGCTGGGCGGCGCGGACGCGGTGCGCGACCCGCGCGGCTTCGCCCTCAAGTTCTATACGGACGAAGGCAATTACGACCTGGTCGGCAACAACACCCCGGTGTTCTTCATCAAGGACCCGATCAAGTTCCCCGACTTCATCCACTCGCAGAAGCGCGACCCCTTCACGGGCCGTCAGGAGCCGGACAACGTCTGGGACTTCTGGGCCCACGCCCCCGAGGCGACGCACCAGGTCACCTGGCTGATGGGTGACCGCGGCATCCCCGCCTCGTACCGCCACATGAACGGCTACGGCTCGCACACCTACCAGTGGACGAACACCGAGGGCGAGGCCTTCTTCGTCAAGTACCACTTCAAGACGAACCAGGGTGTGCGGTCCCTCTCCAGCGAGCAGGCCGCCGAACTCGCGGGCAAGGACGGCAGCTCGCACCAGACCGACCTGCTCCAGGCCATCGAGCGCGGAGTGAACCCGTCCTGGACGCTGTACGTGCAGGTCATGCCGGCCGCCGAGGCCGCGGGCTACCGCTTCAACCCGTTCGACCTGACCAAGGTGTGGCCGCACAGCGACTACCCGCTCCAGCGGGTGGGCCGGCTGGTCCTGGACCGCAACCCGGACAATGTCTTCGCCGAGGTCGAGCAGGCCGCGTTCTCCCCGAACAACTTCGTGCCGGGCATCGGTCCTTCGCCGGACAAGATGCTCCAGGGCCGGCTGTTCGCCTACGCGGACGCGCACCGCTACCGGCTGGGCGTCAACCACGCCCAGCTCCCGGTGAACGCGCCGCGCACCGCGGTCGTCGACAACTACGGCCGCGACGGGCTGCACGCCACCCGCAACGGTTCGCGCCACGACAAGAACTACGAGCCCAACTCGCACGCCGGCCCCGCCCAGACCGACGCGGCGCTCTCCGCCCCGCTCGCCATCCACGGCTGGACCGGCACCCACGCGGCGCCCGCCCACACCAAGGACGACGACTTCTTCCAGGCGGGCGAGCTGTACCGGCTCATGTCCGAGGAGGAGAAGGGGCGGCTGGTCGCCAACATCGCCGGGGGCCTTTCCCAGGTGACCCGCGACGACGTGATCGAGAAGAACCTCGCCCATTTCCACGCCGCCGACGCCGACTACGGCAAGCGTGTAGAGGAGGCGGTCCGCGCCCTGCGCGAGGACTGAGTCTCCTACTGAGCCCTGCTCGCGCCGCGAATCCGGATGAGGGATGTCATGCGGCGCGGGCAGGACGAGGCCGCGGCGGTCGTGCGACGCCAGTGCGGTGGTGAGGGCCGGTATGCCTCCTCGTCCTCTGACCTGAATGAGGACGAGCCGATCCGGCCCGATCGCCGCCGCCGCGGCCCCTGTTGTGTTGCGTTGTGTTGTGTTGTGTTTCTCGCGCCAGGGCGCGGAGTACGGATACGGTCCCGTGCTCCGCGCCCTTCTTCGCGTGCGAGTCCCCGGGCTTGGTGTGCGCGTCCCCGAGCTTGGTGTGCGCGTCCCCGGCCGGGCCCGACCCGGCACCGGCCCCTGTCCGTGGCGAGTCCCCGGACGGCCGTGGGGGGGGAAGGGGCGGGAGGGGAGGGGGGGGGGGAGGGAGGGGGGGGGGGGTGCGGTGGGTGTGATCTGGGAGTGCGGGGGAGGTGTGGGGTGGGGGGGGGGTCGGAGGTTATTGA
>NZ_JBHVWT010000010.1:46110-82092 GCF_042882135.1 Streptomyces sp. NPDC058240 | reverse complement strand
CCCCCCCTCTCTTTTTTGTTCGGGGACGTTCCCCCCGAGGGGGGGGGGGGGGGGGCCCACGGGGCCGTCGGCGGTTCGTCAGGTCGTCACGAGCGGGCGGATCGCGGTCGGCGCGTGGGCCGGCTCCGTCGCGATGTCCTCGAACTCGTTGACGGACGCGATGTCCGTACCGCTCATCGCGATGTTCGTCACCCGCTCCAGGATCGCCTCGACCACCACCGGCACCCGGAACTCCGCGGCCAGCTTCTTGGCCTCCTCGAAGGCGGGCAGCAGCTGGTCCGGCTCGGTGACGCGGATCGCCCTGCAACCCAGTCCCTCGACGACCTTGACGTGGTCGACGCCGTACACACCGATCTCCGGCGAGTTGAGGTTCTCGAACTCCAGATTGACCTGGAAGTCGATGTCGAAGTTGCGCTGCGCCTGGCGGATCAGCCCCAGGTAGGAGTTGTTCACCAGGACGTGGACGTACGGGATCCGGTGCTGCGCGCCGACGGCCAGCTCCTCCAGCATGAACTGGAAGTCGTAGTCGCCGGAGAGCGCGACCACGGAGCCGTCCGGATCGGCCGTGGCGACGCCCAGCGCGGCCGGGATGGTCCAGCCGAGCGGGCCCGCCTGGCCGCAGTTGATCCAGTGGCGCGGCCGGTACACGTGCAGCATCTGCGCGCCGGCGATCTGCGAGAGGCCGATCGTGGTGACGTACCGGGTCTCGGGACCGAACGCCCGGTTCATCTCCTCGTACACCCGCTGCGGCTTCAGCGGCACGTTGTCGAAGTGGGTACGGCGCTGGAGGGTCGCCCTGCGCTCCTGGGTGGACGCGGCCCACCGCGAGCGGTCCTTGAGCTTCCCGGCCGCCTTCAGTTCGCGCGCCACCTCGACGAACAGCTCCAGCGCCGCCCTGGCGTCGGAGGCGATGCCGAGGTCGGGGGCGAAGATCCTGCCGATCTGGGTGGGCTCGATGTCCACGTGGACGAACGTGCGGCCCTGTATGTAGACATCCAGCTTGCCGGTGTGGCGGTTGGCCCAGCGGTTGCCGATACCGAGGACGAAGTCGGACTCCAGGAAGTTCGCGTTGCCGTAGCGGTGCGAGGTCTGCAGGCCGACCATGCCCGCGTTCAGCTCGTGGTCGTCCGCGATGGTGCCCCAGCCCATCAGGGTCGGCACGACCGGGACGCCGGTCAACTCGGCGAACTCGACGAGGAGTTCGGACGCGTCGGCGTTGATGACGCCGCCGCCCGCGACGATCAGCGGACGCTCGGAGGCGTTCAGCATCTCCAGCGCCCGCTCGATCTGCTTGCGGGTCGCGGCGGGCTTGTGCACCGGCAGCGGCTCGTACAGGTCGGGGTCGAACTCGATCTCGGTGAGCTGGACGTCGATGGGCAGGTCGATGAGGACCGGACCGGGACGGCCGGTGCGCATCAGATGGAAGGCCCGCTGGAAGACGCCGGGGACCTGGGCGGCTTCGAGGACGGTCGTCGCGGCCTTGGTGACGGGCGCCGCGATCGAGGCGATGTCGACCGCCTGGAAGTCCTCCTTGTGGAGCACGGCGGTCGGGGCCTGGCCGGTGATGCAGAGGATCGGGATGGAGTCGGCGATGGCGGAGTACAGACCGGTGATCATGTCGGTGCCGGCCGGCCCCGACGTACCGATGCAGACGCCGATGTTCCCCGGGCGCGCCCGGGTGTAGCCCTCCGCCATGTGGGAGGCGCCCTCGACGTGACGGGCGAGCGTGTGATGAACCCCGCCGGAGGCCTTGAGGGCCACGTAGAAGGGGTTGATCGCCGCGCCCGGCACACCGAACGCGTTGCTGACGCCTTCGCGCTTGAGGATCTCAACTGCCGCTCGGGCAGCGGTCATTCGAGGCATTGAGTGCTCCTGCTCGGACCTGGTGGATTCGGGCTCTGTCGCGCCACCTGAGAGCACCAATTCCGCATCACGGAAACTCGATTCTGTTATACGGAAGTCAATCTAAGGCGAGCCCCGGCGACCGTCAAGAGACGGCGCACGGAGCCGCCGAGTGCGCGCGCCGGTCCACGAAGTACGCCAAGTCCCTCCCCAGGGCCTCCCGCTTGGTGGACGATGGGAGTTTGGAGCGGAGCCGGAGGGCGATCATGGTGGAGTCGGTGCCGGTACGCTGCCCGGCCTGCGGCCGCGACCACACGTACAGTCCGCCGGCCTACCCCTGCCCGTGCGGGGCACCGACCGCCCCGCCCGTGCTGCGCGGCGCCCCGGTCGTACCGATCACCCACCGCACCTGGAACGACGACTGGGTGACGGTGCGCTGCCCCGCCTGCGGGCGCCTGGACCAGTGGCCGCAGCCGGAGCTGTGCTGCCCGTGCGGGACAGTGCTGCGCGTCCCGGTCCGGCCGGCGGCGGCGCCCGGCGGCGACGCCGCGCCCGAGGACGGGTCCCGGCCCGCCGGACCCTCGCACATCCCGCTGCCGCGTACGGCCCCGGCGCCCCGGCCCGCGTTCCGGGCCATCGCGATCCACGGCGCGGGCGACGCGCTCGCGACCGCGGCCCGGTATCTGAGCTGGCTGGGCTACCGCGACGTGGTGCAGCCGTCGGAGCCCTCGCCCGCCCGGATCGATCTGCGGGCCGCCGGGCTGATCGCCCAGGTCGACACGGTCACCCGCCCGACCACCCTGCGCGACGTCGAGTGCCTCTGGCTGAACGCGCTCAGCGCATCGGTCACCGGCATCTTCTTCTCGCTCTCGGGGTACGCCCCGGACGCGGCGGCACGCGCGGACGGCCTGGGCATGCCGCTCTTCGTGCTGGACCCGGCGGGAACGCCGCAGCCGGTCAACAGCCCGGCCGACGAACTACTCAGCACCGGGGCCTGAGAGCCTGTCGGGTGACCTTCGGTCGGAGAGCGGAGGTCACCCGACAGGCTCTGAGCCGCGTCCGGGGCGACATACTGGCCGTATGCGCATCCGTACCGCCCGCCGCACCGACCTTCCACTGCTCCAGGACATCGAGCGGGCCGCCGGCGAACCGTTCCGCACGCTCGGCATGTCCTCGATCGCGGACGACGAGCCGCCGCCGCTCGCTCTGCTGGACGAATACCGCCGGGCCGGCCGCGCCTGGGTGGCCGCGGACCCCGACGACCACCCGGTCGGCTATCTGATCGCCGACCCGGTCGACGGGGCGGCCCACATCGAGCAGGTCTCCGTGCACCCGTCCGCCGCACGGCGCGGCGTGGGCAGCACACTCATCGATCACCTCGCCGGATGGGCGGGGGAACGCGGTCTGGGCGCACTCACGCTCACGACCTTCTCCCACGTCCCCTGGAACGCGCCGTACTACGCCCGCCTCGGCTTCCGCACCCTCGACGAGGCCGAACTCACCGACGGGCTGCGGAAGATCAGGGCACAGGAGGCGGAACACGGCCTCGACCACTGGCCGAGGGTCTGCATGCGGCGCGAGATCCCGCACACCGGGCACCTCCGGCAGCTCACCGGAGCCGACCGGCAACAGTGAGTGCAATCGGTCACGTTCAGGCCAGGGGGCCACAAATGTTCGGCCTGCTGTCAGTGGCGGGCCTTAAGGTAGTGCTCATGGCTTTAACTCCACGGCACACACCACCTGACGACCGGCCGCGCACGTCCCGGCCGGCGCCCCCGTCCGCCGCCCAGGCGAACGAGGCGATACGCGCGTTCGTGGACGCGCAGGCCGGCCAGGACTGGTCCTCCGTGGAGTCCGCCGCCTACGAGGTGCTGCTGATCGAATGGGCGGCCGCGACCCGGGGCGTCACCGGCGACATCATCGAGGCCGCCTGACGACGCCCGGGGCGCTCCGGTCCTACTGCCCGTAGCCCTCCCGCAGTTCGATCTTCCGGACCTTCCCGCTGACCGTCATCGGGAAGGTCTCCAGGATCCGCAGCTGCCGCGGGATCTTGTAGTGCGCCAACTGCTCGCGGCAGTAGGCCGTCACCTCTTCCAGGCTCGGCGGGTCCGCCGGGTCCCTCGGGATGACACAGGCCAGGATCTCCTCGCCGTAGGTGTCGTCCGGCACACCCACCACCTGCACATCCGCGATCTTCGGGTGGCCGTAGAGGAATTCCTCGATCTCCCGGGGATACACGTTCTCGCCGCCACGGATGATCATGTCCTTGATCCGGCCGACGACCTGTACGTAGCCGTCCTCCCGCATCACCGCGAGGTCACCGGTGTGCATCCAGCGGCCGGCGTCGATGGCTTCGGCGGTCCGCTCGGGCTGCTCCCAGTAGCCGAGCATCACGCTGTAGCCACGGGTGCGCAGTTCACCCGGCGCACCGCGCTCCAGCGTCACCCCGGTCACCGGGTCGACGACCTTGACCTCGATGTGCGGCATCACGCGCCCGACCGTGCCGGTGCGGCGCTCCAGGTCGTCGTCACGGCGGGTCTGGGTGGAGACCGGTGAGGTCTCCGTCATGCCGTAGCAGATGGACACCTCGTCCATGTGCATCTCGGCGACGACCCGCTTCATCACCTCGACCGGGCAGGGCGATCCGGCCATGATGCCGGTGCGCAGCGAGGAGAGGTCGTACGAGGCGAAGTCCGGGAGGTTCAGCTCTGCGATGAACATGGTGGGGACGCCGTAGAGCGAGGTGCAGCGCTCCTGCTGCACGGCGGCGAGCACGGCGGCGGCCTCGAAGGCGGGGGCCGGTATCACGATGCAGGCGCCGTGCGAGGTGGCGCCCAGGTTCCCCATGACCATGCCGAAGCAGTGGTAGAAGGGGACGGGCAGACAGATCCGGTCCTGTTCCGTGTAGGCGACCAGCTCCCCCACGAAGTATCCGTTGTTGAGGATGTTGTGGTGGGAGAGGGTGGCCCCCTTGGGGAAGCCGGTGGTGCCGGAGGTGTACTGGATGTTGATCGGGTCGTCGCAGGACAACTCGGCTTCCCGAGCGGCGAGTTGTTCCTCCGTCACGGATCCGGAGGCGGCCAGCAGTTCGTCCCACGACGGGTCGCCTATGTAGTGCACGGCGCGCAGCGCGGGGCAGTCGGCGCGGACCTGGCCGACCAGGGCGCGGTAGTCGCTGGTGCGGTGCGAGCGCGAGGCGACCAGGAGCGATATCCCGGCCTGCTTCAGCACGTACTCCAGCTCGTGCGCGCGGTACGCCGGGTTGATGTTGACCATGATGGCGCCGATGCGGGCCGTGGCGTACTGCACGAGCACCCACTCCGGGCAGTTGACCGCCCAGATTCCGACCCGGTCCCCCTTGGCCACCCCCGACGCCATCAGCGCGCCGGCCAGTTCATCGACCGCCGCGCCGAATTCGGCGTAGGTCCAGCGTCGCCCCGACGCGACGTCCACCAGCGCCTCGCGGTCGCCGAACGTCTCGATCGCGCGGTCCAGATTGCGGCCGATGGTGTCGCCGAGGAGCGCCGTGGTACCGGTGCCGTGCGCGTAGGAGAGCCGGCTCATCGCAGATCACCCTCGTCGTACTCGGTGCCGGTGCCCTGGGCCGTGCGCTCGCGCAGTTCGATGCGGCGGATCTTGCCGGAGACGGTCTTGGGCAGCTCGGCGAACTCCAGCCTGCGGACCCGCTTGTACGGGGCGAGGACCGATCGCGAGTGCTCGAACAGCACCTTCGCGGTGTCCGGGCCGGGCTCCCAGCCCTCCGCGAGCACGATGTAGGCCTTGGGGACGGAGAGCCGGACCGCGTCGGGGGCGGGGACGACGGCGGCCTCGGCGACCGCCTCGTGCTCCAGCAGGGCACTCTCCAGCTCGAAGGGGCTGATCTTGTAGTCGCTCGCCTTGAAGACGTCGTCCGCGCGCCCGACGTAGGTGATGTAGCCGTCCGCGTCGCGCGAGCCGATGTCGCCGGTGCGGTAGTAGCCGCCCGCCATGGCCTCGGCCGTGCGGTCCGGGTCGCCATGGTAGCCGGTCATCAGGCCCACCGGGCGGCCGGACAGGTCGAGGGAGATCTCGCCCTCGGCCGCGCCGGGCTCACCGGTGACCGGGTCCAGGAGCTCGACCTTGAAACCGGGGCTGGGCCGTCCCATCGAACCGGCCTTCAGCAGCTGGCCCGGGGTGTTGGCGACCTGGACGGCGGTCTCGGTCTGGCCGAAGCCGTCCCGGATGGTGACACCCCAGGTGCGCCGCACCGTCTCGATGACCTCCGGGTTCAGTGGCTCACCGGCCGCGACGACCTCGCGCGGCGGGGTCTTCAGCTGGGCGAGATCGGCCTGGATCAGCATCCGCCAGACGGTGGGTGGGGCACAGAAGCTGGTGACGCCGGAGCGGTCCATCTCGGCCATCAGCCGGCCCGCGTCGAAGCGGGTGTAGTTGAAGATGAAGACGGTCGCCTCGGCGCTCCAGGGCGCGAAGAGATTCGACCAGGCGTGCTTGGCCCAGCCGGGCGAGGAGATGTTGAGGTGCACGTCCCCGGGCTTGAGGCCGATCCAGTACATCGTCGACAAGTGGCCCACGGGGTACGAGACATGGGTGTGCTCGACGAGCTTGGGGCTGGCGGTGGTGCCGGAGGTGAAGTAGAGCATCAGCGGCTCGTCGGCGTCGGTCTCCCGGTCCGCCTGGAAGGTCTCCGGCTGCTCGTCGGCTCCGGTGTACGACAGCCAGCCGGGCACGTCCGCACCGACGGCGAACCGGGTGTAGCCGCCGGGCACCTCGTCGAACTTCGCGGTGTCGGTGTCCCGCACCAGGACGTGCCGGACCCGGCCGCGCTCCACCCGGTCGCGCAGGTCGACCGGGCCGAGGAGCGGGGTGGCGGGGATGACCACGGCGCGCAGCTTCATCGCGGCGAGGGCGGTCTCCCAGAGCTCGACCTGGTTGCCGAGCATGACGAGGATCCGGTCCCCGGCGCGCACGCCCTGGGCGCGCAGCCAGTTCGCGGCCTGGTTGGACCGGGCGGACATCCGGGCGAAGGACACCTCGGTGCGGCCGCCGTCCTCCTCCACGATGTGCAGGGCGGTGCGGTCGTTGTTCTCGGCGATGACGTCGAACCAGTCGAGCGCCCAGTTGAAATGGTCGGTCCTGGGCCAGCTGAAGCCCTCGTAGGCCGCGTGGTAGTCCTCACGGTGCTTCAGCAGAAAGTCCCGGGCGGCCCGGAACGTTTCCGTCGCGCTGGTTGCCGACATGTGCCCTCCTCATTGCGGACCGGACCGGTCACTTAACATCATGTAAACAGTGACCCAGGTCTCACCACCCCCGAACGGGGGTGCAGCGAGGGGGTGGCCGAGCCGAGCCCCCTGGAGCCGGGCAGAGAGGCGTCAGCGTGCCGGAATCCGTCGATGCGGTCGAGATGCAGACAGCGCTGCTGCGGCTGCGCCGGACCAGTGGGCTGCCGGTGGCCTTCGGCGGGCTGCTCGCCGATGCCCGTCATGCCCGGATCGCCGAGCTGAACGGGGCGCAGACCGCCGCCCTGCGCGGCCTCGTCATCTCGGCGGGCAGCGGGCTCGGCGGCAAGGCGATCGCGTTGTCCCGGCCGTGCGCGGTGACCGACTACCCCTCCTCGCGCCACATCAGCCACGAGTACGACCTGGCGGTCGCGGCGGAGGGCCTGCGCTCGGTGGTCGCGGTCCCCGTCGTGGTGCGGCGCAAGGTGCGCGGTGTGCTGTACGGGGCGCTGCGCGAGCCGATCACGCTCGGGGACCGTACGTTCGACGCGGCGGTGGCCGCCGCCCGCGATGTGGAGCAGGCCCTGGTGCTACGGGACGAGGTGCAGCAGCTGCTGGCGGTGACCCGGGAGCAGATCACGGACCCGAGGGCGGCCCCGGAGGCGTGGGAGGACGTCCGCGAGGCCCACCGCGAGCTGCGGGCCCTGATCCCGAAGGTCGTCGACCCGGCGCTGCGCGACGAACTGCTCGCGGTGTGCGGGCGGCTCGCCTCGGCGGCCGGGGCCCGCACGCCGAAGCCCTGCGAGGTGCAGCTGGCGCCGCGCGAGCTGGACGTGCTGGCCTGCGTGGCGGCGGGGGCCACGAACGCGGTGGCGGCGGAGCGGCTCGGGCTGCGGCCGGAGACGGTGAAGGGCTATCTGCGTTCGGCGATGCGCAAGCTGGGGGCGCACACCCGTCTGGAGGCGGTGGTGGCCGCCCGGCGCGCGGGGCTGCTGCCGTAGGTGGCGCCGCTCCGCGCCCCGGGCATGTCCGCTCATGGTCCGAAGCCACCCGCTGTCCGGGGTCGGCTCACTCCCCGAAGTCGACGAACGTCGCGAACCGGATGTCGTGGCCGTCGGTACCGCCCGGCGCCGTCGTCATGACGGAGAGCATCCGTACGGCCTCTTCCGTGACCGCGTCGCGCTCCGCCCGGCCGAGCCTGCCGAGCGGCTGCACGGTGAGCGGCGCCGCCCCGGAACCCGGACGTCCGGCACCGTCGCCCAGCCGCCAGATCGCCGCGAGGAACCCGTCGACGAGCACCGTGCCGTACGCCTGATTGCCGTTCCCGTTGCGCCCGTGGAACTGCGGCGGGATCACCCGGGTGCGGTCCGCGTGGCCGAGCAGCACATTGTCGAACTCGGGCAGGAAGCGCGGCGGGGCCGGGGTGTCCTCGTCCGGGCGCGGTCCGTCCGGCAGGTCGAAGAGTTCGGCACCGTTCTCGTCCCGGAAGGTGACGAGCTGCGGCCGCAGCCGCTCGAACACCCCCCGCAGCCGGGTCAGTCCGGCCCACATCTGCATGTCCTTCACCGAAGCCGGCCCGAAGGCGGCGAGGTAGCGCAGCACCGTGGCATCGGGCGCGGGGCCCGGCTCGGACGGGGCACCGAGCCAGTGCTCGGCGGTGGTCAGCGCGACCTGTCCGCTCCTCCCCCACACCCCGCGCGGGGTCACCTGGACCAGCGGCAGCAGGCAGCGGGCGGCCACGCCCAGGGCCTGCGGGTCGGCGTCCGGCCACTCGACGAGCAGCTCCTCGCGGATCTCCTTGGGCGTACGGGGCCGCTCCTCGACGAATTCCCTGCTCACCGACCTGAGCCGGTCGAGGTCCACCCCGACGAGCCCCTTGCGGAAGATGTTGAGCTCCCGGTCGCGCGCCGCCTGGACGAGCGGGCGCAGGGTGAGCGCGTCGGCGGCGGTGTGCATATGGATGGTGGAACGCATGGTGACGATACGGACCACCTCGCGGGACTCCATCAGCGCGGCGAGCTCCGCGGGGTCGAAGCCGTCGAGGCGGGCGCAGAGCTGGTAGTAGGGCGGTTTGGTGTTCTGTGCCTGAAGACCGGCCAGGTGCTCCACGGCGTCCTTCGCGGACATCGCGGTCCGGCACAGCAGCAGCTGGCGCTCCAGCGTGGCGCGGTTCAGCGCGCGGGGGGAAAGCACAGCGGGTGCGGCGGGGTTCCTGGTGGCCATGGAGGCACGCTACGCGCCCTTGCGGACAGCTTCGGTCCTCGTCGTCGGTCGTGCTCCGATCCGTGCGCCCCGCCATGCCGCCGCGGCGCAGGACCCGGGATCGCGGGGCGCCCGCCCGCATCATGGGTCGGTGATCAGTGTCCTGTTCGCCGTCCTCACCGCGCTCAGCAACGGCACCGCCTCCGTGCTTCAGCGCCGTGCCGCCCGCACCGTCCCCGACAGCGAGGCGATGCACCTCTCACTGATCGGGCATCTGCTGCGCCAGCGGCTGTGGCTCGCCGGGATCGGTCTGGTGATCGTCGCGGCCGTCTGCCAGGCCGTGGCACTGGCCACCGGACCGATCGCCGTGGTCCAGCCGATCTTTGTGATCGAGCTGCCCGCCACACTGCTGATGGCCGCGTTCGTCATGCGCGTCCGGCTGCCCCGGCGGGTCTGGTACGGGGTGGCGGCCGTGACGCTCGGGCTGGCCCTGGGCATGGCCTCCGCGGCGCCCGGCGGCGGCAGTACCTCCGTGCACGGAGCGGCCTGGATCCCCGCGCTGATCCTGACCGGGCTCTTCGAGGCCGCGCTGATCGGCGCGGCCCTGAGCATCCGCGGCAACACCCGGGGCGCGCTGCTCGGCCTCGCCGCCGCGTGCGGGTACGCCCTGACGGCCGCGCTCATGAAGGACGCCATGGCACGGCTCGAAGGGGGCGGCGGAGCGGTGGCGCTCCTGACGTCCTGGCAGCTGTACGCCACCGCGGCGGCCGGGGTGGGCGCCCTGTTCCTCCTCCAGAACGCCCTCCAGGCGGGCACGCTGGTCGCCGTCCAGCCGATGCTGACCCTCGGAGACGCCCTGATCAGCGTGGTGTACGGGGTGACGCTGTTCGGCGAGGAGCTGCGCACCGGATGGTGGGTGCTGCCCGAGCTGGTCGCGCTCACCCTGATCACGGCGGGCTGCGTGGAGCTGGCCCGCTCCCCGCTGGCGGCCGGAAATCCGGCCCCGCCCGCCCGCAGGGTCAGGTGAGCCGGCCGCCGCCCGGCCCGGGAAGGGGTGATTGCTCTCGATCGGGTCGCGCCGCCCGACCGCTCGGGGCTATTCTCCGGTCGAGCCATGTGTGGCGTACGGGCAAGGGGCCCGGTTTCTTTTCTGGGGGTCGGTGTGGTTTCTGGTCGCGTTGTGCGGTTCGACGGAGCTCGGGGATACGGCTTCATCGCGCCCGATCACGGGGGTGAGGACGTCTTCCTCCATGTGAACGACATGCTGATCCCCGAGTCCTACGTACACACGGGTACGGCGGTCGAGTTCGAGATCGAGGACGGCGACCGCGGGCTGAAGGCGTCGTCCGTCCGGCTCGCCGAGGGGCCCGACGGGAAGCCCCTGACTCCGCCCAGGCCCGTGACCGTCACCGCTTCCGGAGCGGCCGACGACGACACCCTGTGCGACGTGCTCAGCGCGGCCGAGTACACCAGGGACGTGACCGACGTCCTGCTGGAGTCCGCTCCTTCACTGACGGGCGCTCAGATCCTGCAGATCCGGCGCGGGTTGCTGCAGTTCGCCAAGAACCACGGCTGGACCGAGGGCTGACGGCCGTCACCCCGGTACCGGGCCGTCCGCCCGCTCAGCCGCTCGGCTCCCGCACCACCAGCGGGGTGCCGAGCACCTGGTGTCCGCCGCTGGCGAGCATGCGCACCTCGCCCCGGTCGCTGATCTCCGCGCGCACGATTCCGGTCTCGTCCTCGTAGATCGGGTAACCGCCCGCTCCGGACTGCGCCGTGCGCCGGACGGTGACCGTGTCGTCCTCCACGGCGGACGCCTGAAATACCAACTGGTAGCTCTCCGGATAATCCATGTCCGTTCTCCGATGCGGATGGGGCAGGGCATGTTCCGCCCACCTCTTCCATCGTCCCTCCGACCGGCCCGCACCGCCCGAGCAGCGGCCCACGGCTGCGGTCTCATGCCCGAGCCACTTATCCTGAACACATACGGGCGGTTCGACGGCACTCGGGTGCATACCGTATGAATAGCCCCCTTTCTCCCGAGTCGTGTGCACGGCATGCACGCCCGGGATCCCCGAAACCGGGAAGGGACACACCATGATGGATGCCGACAGGGGAGACGATGTCTACCAGCCCCAGCAGCCGGAGGCCTCGGACCTCGCCGAGCAGCTCGACGTCGAGGACACCCTGGACAGCCGGGGGCTGGCCGACGCACTCGACGAGGGCTACTCCCCGCCCGAGCGGCCGTGGGCGGTGGAGGACCGGGGCACCACCGCCGCCGAACAGCACGACGGCGAGTCACTGGACGGCCGCCTGGCCCGCGAACTCCCCGAGTCCCCCGGCGCCGACGGCGACGGCATGGGGGATCTGCCCGACGGTGACGGCGAGCTCTGGGACGCGGAGGTCGGTACGGTACGCGCCGGGCGGCTCACCCGGCAGCTGGACATCGACGAGCCGGACACCATGGCGGGCGAGGACGTCGGGATCGACGGGGCCGCGGCATCGGCCGAGGAAGCCGCCATGCACGTGGTGTCGGACGGCCAGGGATGAGACGGCGGCCCGCCGCCCCTGCCGCCCCCGTCCGACCATGACTTCGGAGGTAATCGACGCCTTTCCCGCCATCGGACATCGTGTTCCTCACGAGCCCACGAGGGCCCGGCCCGAGGGCCGGTACGCGAGGAGAGGAACAGCACGATGACCGCATACGAGGACGCCGTTCAGCGCTACTTCGCCGCCTGGAACGCGACCGCCGCCGAGGAGCTGGCGAAGGCCGTCGAGGCCGCCTTCACCGAGAGCGCCACCTACACCGACCCGCTGGCCGATGTGAGCGGCCACGAGGGGCTCGCGGCTGTGATCGGCGGCGCCCATCAGCAGTTCCCCGGTTTCGAGTTCCGGATCACCGGCACGCCGGACGGACATCACGACATCGTGCGCTTCAGCTGGGAACTGGTCTCCACCACCGACGGTTCGGCGCCCGTCGCCGGGTCGGACGTGATCACCCTCGCCGACGACGGACGCATCGCCTCGGTCAGCGGCTTCCTCGACCGGGTGCCCGGCGCCTGAGCGTCCGACGAGAGGCGGGCCCGGCACCGCGCCACCCGCCTCAGGCCGGCTCGTCGAGGAACTTCCCGCCCTCCAGAAGGGTCTTGAGCGTCGACAGGATCGGGACCCAGCCGCCGCTGACACCCTCCAGCATCCTGCTGTCGGGGCTGTCGAACCCGTCGTGGGTGATCGTCAGCTTGATCCCCATCTCGGGCTCCTCGGCCGGCTCGATGTCGAAGGCGACCTTCGACCGCTCCCGGACGGCCTTCTCCCACTCCTCGTCCGAGGCGAAGTCGAACATCTGGCGGTGCATGGGCTGGAGGGTGTGCCAGGTGTACGAGAGCCGCCTGCCGGGATCCGCCTCCAGGACGCGCTGACCGACCTCCTCGAACTCACCGTCCGGGTCCATCTTCCAGCGGACCGGTGCGCCGGCCTCCCAGGTCGAATCGGGGCCGTATCCGCCCATGTAGATCTTGATGAGTTCGGGGTCGGTCAGCGCCTGATAGAGCTTCTCGGCGGTGGTCTGGATGTAGATGGCGTAGACGAACTCGGGCTTGTCCATGACCGTTCCTTCCAGGGTCTGATCGGGGTGGGACAGCGCGGTCGGCAGCGGTGTCCGTGCGTGGTCCGGGCAGGTCCTACGGGGTGTCGGCGAAGTCCGGTTTGGCCGGTGACCGCGACGCCCGCGACTGCGCCGGGAGTGCCGCGAGTCCGGGTGCCGCTTCCAGCGGGCGGTCGGTGAAGAAGCGGGCGGCGAGGTCCGCGACGTCGTCCGGGCGCTCCAGGACGACCCAGTGGTCGGACTCCCCGATCGTGACGAACCTGCTGCCCTCGATCGTGGCGGCGAAGGCCCGCTGCCGCTCGGGCGAGGTCACCGTGTCGTGCTCTCCCGCGAAGACCAGGGCCGGTACGCCGGCCAGTCCGCCGGAGAAGTCCGGCCGCCGGCCCAGTGCCCGGTGCAGCGACTGCGCGGCGTGCGGGGAGTGGGTGAGGGCGTACAGGAACGAGCGCCGCACATAGCGTCGCGCCAACTCGCCGCGGTGGACGTTCCGTTCGGGGTCCTGACACATCAGCACCCCGGCGGCCAGACCGGCGAGCCCCTCCAGGTCGCCGGTGTCCAGCCGGGAGACGGCGCGCCCCCACTGGGCCCGCTGGCCTTCGGTGATGTGGACGGGTACCCCGCCGAGGATCAGCCGGGCGATCCGGCCGGGGTTCCGGCGGGCGCAGCCGAAGGCGATCGATGTGCCGTAGGAGAACCCGAAGAGGTTGACCCTGGGCACGTCCAGATCGTCGATGATTCCGGTGACGGCGTCGTACAGGACGTCGTCGCCCGCACCGTGCGGGAGCGGGTCCGCGTCGCCCATGCCGGGCAGGTCGGCCGTGACCACGGAGGCGATCGGCCCCAGGTGGTCGTCCATCTGCGGCCAGCCGTACATCCCCTGGAGCGCGCCGCCGAGAATGACGACCGGTTCGGTGTGCGGCGAGGGCTGTCTCAGGACCCGGTAGCCGTAGCGCAGCCCGTCCACCGACAGGGTCCGGATGATCTCGTCGGCCATGGTTCCGTGCCTCTTGGTTTCCGGGTCAGGCCCTGGTGAGAACGAGTGCGGCGTTGTGTCCGCCGAAACCGAGCGAGGTCTTGACGGCCGCGTCGAACGTTCCCGGCCGGGCCTCCTTGCTCACCACTTCGATGGGGATCGCGGGGTCGGGGGCGTCGAGGTTCACGGTGGGCGGTACGAGCCGGTGCTGGAGCGCCAGCACGGTCAGCGCGGTCTCGATGCCGCCGGCGGCGCCCAGGGTGTGTCCGGTCATCGCCTTCGTCGAGGTGACCAGGGGGTGCTCACCGAGGACCCGGCGCAGCATCGTCGCTTCGATGAGGTCGTTGGAGACGGTCGAGGTGCCGTGGGCGTTGACATGGCCGATGTCCCCGGCCCCGATTCCGGCGTCCGCGAGCGCGAAGCGCAGGGCCCGTTCGATGCCCAGGCCCTCGGGGTCGGGGGCGACGGCGGAGTAGGCATCGCTGGAGGCGCCGTATCCCGCGATGTGCGCGCGGACGGTGGCGCCGCGGGCTCGGGCGTGCTCCGGCCGTTCCAGGACGAGGAGTCCGGCGCCCTCGCCGATGACGAAGCCGTCCCGGTGGGTGTCGAACGGGCGGCAGGCCGCCTCGGGGTCCTCACGCCGGGTGGAGACGGCCTTGAGCTGGCAGGCGCTGGCGATCAGCAGTCGGGAGCAGACCGATTCGGCGCCGCCCGCGATGACGATGTCGCAGGCCCCGGTGCGCAGCATCTGGTGGGCGGTGCCGATGGCGACGGTGCCGGAGGAGCAGGCGGTGGAGACGGCCTGGCTCGGGCCGAGGGCGCCCAGGTCGGTGGCGACGCTGCTGGCCGCGCCGTTGACGACGGTGAGCGGGGCGAGCTTCGGGGAGACACGGCGCGCGCCGCGTTCGGTGAGGGTGGTGTGCTGCTCGTCGTAGAACGGCAGTCCGCCGTGTGCGGAGCCGATGACGACGGCGACCCGTCCGCCGTCCCAGACCGAGGGGTCGAGACCGGCGTCGGCGACGGCCTCGCGGGCCGCGATGACGGCCAGTTGCGAGAAGCGGTCCATCAGCCGCGCGGTCGCCACCCCGAGCAGCGCCCTCGGGTCGAGGCCGGTGATGGTGTACATGAAGTCGCAGGGCAGGTCATGGAGTTCGGGCCGGTGCGGGACCGACGGCGCGGTCGACGCCTCGGAGACCGTGCGCCAGGTCGCTTCGGCCCCGGTGCCCGCGGCGGTCACCATGCCGATCCCGGTGACGGCGGCGGCGAACGGCTCGGGGCGGTACGGACGGCCCGTCACGCGGCGGCCTTGCGGTGCACCGCGTCGACGAGTTGGCCGACGGTGTCCCGTGAGGTCAGCTGGACGTCGTCCAGATCGACGCCCAGCCGGTCCTCGATGATCAGCCGCAGTTCCTCCAGCGCCAGGGAGTCGAGCCTGAGGTGACGGAGCGACACCTCGGGCCGGATGGCGAGCGGATCGGTGCCGAAGTTCGCCACCAGCAAGGTGTTGATCTCTTCTGCCGTGCTCATGCGGCGCTCCTGCGCTCTCGTACGCGGTGACGCCCTGCCGCGTGAGGTGTGAGTGCCATCGGGGGACGCCGGCTGGTCCGGAGGAACCATTTATACGCCTTCGCGAAGGTAGATCCGATCCGCGTTCCCCCGTGCGGTGGGGGGCCGTCCAGGTGTACGAATTCAACTGGTTTACGGCGACCAGCAGGCCTCCCGCCCGCCGATGACCGGCCCGTACACTCCGCGATCATGACGATCGACACGACTCATGCCGACGGACCCGCACTCTTCCCGACGATGTCCACCATGCGCGCGATGCGCCGCCTGAAGCCGGAACCGGTGCCGGACGAGACGCTGGAGCAGCTCATACAGGCCGCCGTCTGGGGTCCCAGCGGCGGCAACATGCAGTGTTACGAGTACGTCGTGGTGATCGACCGCGAGGTGATGGCGCGTCTGGCGCCGCTGTGGAAGCGGTGCGTGGACGCCTATCTGGCGACGACGGGGAAGTACGCACCGAAGGGCATGGACGAGGCGGCGTACGGCCGGATGGTCGCCGCGATCGAGTACCAGCGCGACCACTTCGCCGATACGCCGGCGCTGATCGTGCCCTGTTACCGGTTCCCGGAGCCGCGCCTGGACGAGGAGGGGCTACTGGCCTCCGCACAGGTGCTCGGACCGGCCGCGACCGAGCACATGATGAACATCCAGACGCGCTTCCAGGCGCTCGCCGAGGGCTCCTGCGTCTACCCGGGCGTGCAGAACGTCCTGCTCGCCGCGCGGGCCCTGGGGCTCGCGGCGAACATCACCATCTGGCACCTGATGCTGGAACAGGAGTGGAAGGAAGCCCTCGGCATCCCCGAGGACATGCACACCTACGCCGCCATTCCGGTCGGGTGGCCGCAGGGCAACTTCGGCCCGGTACGGCGCCGCCCGGTGGCGGACGTCATCCACCGCGACCGCTGGTAGCCCGGGACCCGCTGCCCACCCTGCCCGGTGACGCCCCATCCGTTCACCGGGCAGGCCCTGGGATTCCACCTCAACTCCGTTGGAGTGAAAGGGAGTTCGACACGCCGGGCAGATGATTGTCATGCCCTGGACATATGAATACGCTGAGCGGGCTTCGCGGCCCCTCGGCCCACCCCACTCGGGCCCGGGGGCCGTTCCCCTTCCCCCCACCGAGCAGGAGCAGGTATGCCCAGCCGCGCCGCAGCCCACACAAAGGGCCGCGCATCCGTCCTGGCGGCCCTCACCGCCACCGTCCTCACCGTGACCGGCTCGCCGGCCTTCGCCGCACCGGACGGCGGCCACCCGATGGACCGGGCGTTCGCGCGGGCCGCCGCGGAGTTCGACGTACCGCGCGATCTGCTCGCCGCCGTCGGTTACGGCGAGACCCGGCTCGACGGCCACTCCGGGCGCCCCAGCCAGGCCAACGGCTACGGCGTGATGCATCTGGTGAGCAACCCCACGAACCGGACGCTGGAACGGGCGGCGGCCCTCACCGGCAAGCCCCTCGCCGAGCTCCGCACCGACACCGGGGCCAACATCCTGGGCGGCGCGGCGGTGCTGCGCAGTTACGCGGACAAGCTCGGCCTCGACGCCCGGGACCGCGACGACATCGACGCCTGGTACCCGGCCGTCGCCCGGTACGGCGGCGCGCGGGGACCCGCTGCCGCCCTCTACGCCGACACCGTCTACACCTTCCTGGCCGACGGGCTCAGGGCGGTCGTCCCCGGCGGCGAGCGGATCTCGGTGACGAGCCGTCCGGTCGCCCCGCAGAAGGGTTCGCTCTCCGCCACCGGCGTACGCACCCAGAGCCCCGACTACCCGTCGGCACTGTGGGTCCCGGCCGACCCGCACAACTTCGCGGCGGGCCGCTCGGCGAAGATCGACAAGGTGATCGTCCATGTCACGCAGGGCTCGTACGCGGGCTCGATCAGCTGGTTCCGGAACCCGACCGCGGAGGTGAGCGCCCACTACGTGGTGCGCTCCTCCGACGGCGAGATCACCCAGATGGTGCGCGACAGCGACACCGCGTACCACGCCAGGAGCTCCAACGCCTCGGCGCTCGGCATCGAGCACGAGGGGTTCATCGACGACCCGTCCTGGTTCACGGACACGATGTACCGCTCGTCGGCGGCCCTGACCAAGTACCTGTGCGACCGGTACGGGATCCCGAAGGACCGGGCGCACATCATCGGGCACAGCGAGGCACCGGGCAACGACCACACCGACCCGGGGCCCTACTGGGACTGGACGCGCTACATGCAGCTGGTCGGCGGGGACACCGGCGGTGGGCTGAGCTTCGCTGCGTACGCGACCCAGCAGAGCGGCTCGACGGGTGCCCAGGTCAAGGCGGTTCAGCAGCTGCTGAACGACCAGGGCTACACCGCGGGCGCGGTGGACGGCAGCTTCGGCCCGGCCACGAAGACCGCGGTGACGGCGTATCAGTCGGCCCGCGGACTGGACACCGACGGCGTGGTGGGGGCCAGGACCTGGACCGCGCTGCTGTCGGCCGGCGCGACGCCGAGCCTCCAGCAGGGCGCCTCGGGCGACGGGGTGAAGCGGCTCCAGCGCTCGCTGACCGCGGCGCTCGGCTCGACGGTCGGCGTCGACGGCAGCTTCGGCCCGGCGACGGTGACCGCGGTGCGCGGCTATCAGACGAGCCGGGGGCTGACGGCCGACGGCGTCGTGGGGCCGGACACCTGGGCGGCGCTGCAGACGGGTCGCTGACGTCCGTCACCACGGGCGGGGCGGGGTGCGTGCGGATCGCCCCGCCCCGCGCGCACCTCTCGCGCGACCCCGCTCCCGCCCTCCGGACCCATGTCACGTTCAAGTAACCTGCCGGAAACCCTTGACGTTTCTCCTGGCTCGTTCTTAATCTCACTGCGTAGTTCGCATTCCTTGCAGTTCACGTGCTGCGGCGCTTTCCGCAGTGTTTTGACAGGCACAGACATAGACCACCTGTCGGTGGTTTCGTCATGCCTGTTTTTTTGTGCTCCCCGTGCCGCCGATGGGTCTTCCTCGAAGGCGGATTCATGGCACAACGTCCGAGCGTCAAAGGCGTCGCCGACGTCGTTGCGCTCATCGATGGGCTGGGAAAGATCACCGGCCGGGCGCAGGTCATCTGGTTTCTCGTGTTCGGCGGGCTGTTTCTCGACGCCTATTCGAACGCCGCGCTGAGCGCGGGTCTGGGGCCGATGACGTCCCAGATGGAGCTCACCAGCACCCAGGTCTCGATCCTCACGGCCACCGCTCCGGCCCTGGCGATCATCTTCAACCCGGTCGGCGGCTGGCTCGCCACCCGGATCGGCCGTGTTCCCCCGCTGCTCATCGCCAAGGTGTTCGCCATCGCGGGCGCCCTGCTGGCCGCTTTCGCCGGTGACTTCACCGTGGTCTGGTTCGGCCGGGTCCTGGTGGGCGTCGCGTACGGCATCGACTTCGCCGTCGCCATGGCGCTGCTCGCCGAGTACACGCCCGCGAAGCTGGGCGGGCGGCTGAACCTCTGGCAGGCCGTCTGGTACGTCGCCACCACCAGCAACCTCGCGCTCGCCCTGCTCTTCTTCAACCTGGACGTCGGCGCGGACATCTGGCGCTGGTCGGTCGGCTCGGCCGCGGTCGTCGCCGCCGCCCTGCTCCTGGGCCAGTGGCTGATGCTGCGGGAGAGCCCCACCTGGCTGGCGAGCAAGGGCCGGCTGGACGAGGCCGTCGTCAACCTGGACAAGATCTACAAGATCAAGGCCGTCGCCGGGAAGCCCGACGAGGCGACCCGCGCCGCCGCCGAGGCGCCCGCCATCGGTTTCCGCCAGGCCGGACTGCTCTTCAAGGGCGAGTACCTGCCGCGCACGGTCCTCTCCTCAGTCATCTCGCTCGGCCAGTCGATGCAGTACTTCGCGGTCGGCTGGTACCTCCCGCTGATCAGCCTGACGATCTTCGGCGAGAGCTTCGAGAAGGCGACGATCGGCTCGATGGTCTTCAACGCCTTCGGTATCGCGGGCGGGCTCCTCTCCGCGTACTTCGGCCGCCGGCTCGGGCTGCGTCTCAGCTCCGCCGCCGGGTTCGCCGGTGTCTTCGTGGCGCTGCTCGCGATGGGGCTGACCTTCGAGAAGGTGCCCACGGCCGTGGCGTTCCTGCTGCCGGTGCTGTTCATCCTCTGCCACTCCGCGGGCCCCGGCGCCAACGGCAAGTCCATCGCCGCGCTCTCGTACAGCAGCGACGTCCGCGCGCTCGGCACCGGTGTCACCGGGATGGTCGGCAGCTTCGGCAGTGTCGTCGGGCTGTACGTCTTCCCGCAGATCAAGGACTCGCTGGGGCTCGCCGACACCTTCCTGGTGCTCTCCGTCGTGCCGCTGCTCGGCCTGATCACCTGCCTGGCGATCAAGTGGGACCCCACGAAGGCCGCGTCCCCCGACGAGGTCGCCGGGCAGGACCGGGCCGCCGTCGGCGCCCAGGCGGGTCCGTCGGAATCCGCGGAGCCCGTGACCGCGCGCTGACCGGCCACCGGGCCTGTCGCACCACACGATGGTCCCCTCCCCTCTCTCCCCCTCCGCACAGCTCGCTCGCGATGCTCGCAATGAAAGGGCTGCAATGACGCAGACGTTCCCCGGCGCCGCCCCACGGCGCGGTGTGCTGTCCATCGACGAGGGCACCACGGGCACCCGGGCCGGAGTCGTCCTCGACTCGGGCGCCGCCCACGAGGTGTTCTACCGGTCGATCAAGGTCAGCCATCCGGACGACCTCTCGGTCGAGCAGGACCCGATGGAGATCTGGACCGCCACCGTCGAGGTGGCGCGCCGGGCCGTCGGCCGGGCCCGAGAGGAGGGCATCGGGATCACCGCGGTGGCGCTCTCCACCCAGCGGGCCACCGCGATGCTGTGGGACCGGGTGACCGGGCGGCCGCTGCTGCCCGCGGTGGTGTGGCAGGACCGGCGGCACGCGGCCGAGCTCACCGCGTACGAGGCGGAGTGGGACGCCGCCCTGCTGGCCCGGCAGGGCCGGCCGGTCGGCGCCCGCGCACCGTTCCTCTGGGCCGCCCGGCGGATCGCCGCGCACCCGGAGGTGGCCGCCGCGCACCGCGAGGGCCGACTGCTCTTCGGCACCGTCGACACCTGGCTGATCTGGCGGCTCACCGGCGGCGCCGTGCACGCCACGACACCGACGAACGCCGCCTCCACCGGTGGTTACCTCCTGGAGCGGCACGCCTGGGACGAGGAGTGGATCAGCCACCTCGGCTTCCCCCTCGACCTGCTCCCGGAGCTCCGCTCCGACGACGCCGGCTTCGGTATCACCGACCCGGCCGCCCTCGGGATCTCCGTCCCGCTGGCCGCCTCCATGGGCGACCAGCACGCCGCACTCGTCGCGCTCGGCGGCCTCGCCGCCGGGCAGGGCATGTGCGTGTACGGGACCGGCGCCTTCGTCGACGCGGCGACCGGCACCACGCCCGCCCTGCCCCGGCCGGACATCTCCGGGGTGCTCGCCCAGCCCGGCCGGCGGCAGGGCGACATCAGCCACTACAGCCTGGAGGCGTACACCTCCACGGCGGGATCGGCGCTGCGCTGGCTCTGCGACGACCTGGGCCTGTTCGCATCGCCGAAGGAGCTCGGTGAGGAGGCGGGCCGGGTCCCCACCCGGCCGGGCCGCACCCCGCGTTTCGTCCCGGCGCTCGCCGGGGTCCGTACGCCGGTCTGGCACCCGGAGGCCACCGCATCCCTCACCGGGCTCACCCTCGCCACCACCCGCGCCGACCTCGCCCGCGCCGTGCTCGACGGGATCGCGCACTCGGTGTGCGACCTGATCGACGGGGTCGCCGACACCATGGGCACCCCGTTCACCCGGCTCCGGGTCGGTGGCGGTGTCTCCGGCAGCGACCCGCTCATGCGGATCCAGGCCGATCTGACCGGCCTGCCGCTGGAGCGGGTCTCCGACTCCGCCACCGCCAGCCTGCGGGGCACCGCGTATCTCGCCGGTGTCGCCCAGGGCCTGTGGTCCTCGCTCGAAGAGGTCGTCGAGGCACAGCCGCTCGGCCGGATCTTCGAGCCCTCGATCACGGCGGCCGAGCGCACCGCACAGCGGTCCGCCTGGCGCGACGTGCTGATCGCCCACCTCGGCGACCCGGCGCTGCTCCCCCTGAAGGACCCCGAACCTCACACCCCCCACTGACGGCCCCCCGACCGTCGTACCGGCGGTCCGCACCGACCACGCGGCCGCCGCACCGAAACACCAGGAGTTGATGTTGTGATCACCATGCCCGCCCGGAAGCCGCGGCGCAGCGCCGCGGCGACCCGCCGAACGCCCCTGCTGCTCGACCGGGCAGCCCTCAAGCGCCGGCTGGCCGACGACACGTACGACGTGCTCGTCATAGGCGGCGGCATCACCGGGGCGTACGCCGTGCTCGATGCGGCCTCGCGCGGGCTTCGCGCGGCGCTGGTCGAGAAGGACGACTTCGCCTCCGGTACGTCGTCGAAGTCCTCGAAGATGGTGCACGGCGGCCTGCGCTACATCGAGCAGGGCAACGTCAATCTGGTCCGCCACTCGCTCCTGGAGCGCCACCGCTTCCGCAAGAACGCCCCGCACCTGGTGCACCGGCTGCCGTTCCTCTTCCCGATCCTGGAGAAGGAGGGCATCTTCGACGCCCGCCTCGCCAAGGGTTTCGAGGGTCTGCTGTGGACGTACGACCTGGTCGGCGGCTGGCGGATCGGCAAGCTGCACCAGCGGCTCACGGTCCCCGAGGTCCTCGCGCAGGCGCCGACGCTGCGCGCGGAGAACCTCAAGGGCGGGCTGATGTACTTCGACGCCCGCACCGATGACGCCCGCCTCGTCCTCACCATCGTCCGGACCGCGGCGGCGCTCGGTGCGACGATCCTCAACGGTGCCAGGGCCGAGGGTCTGCTGATGCAGATGGGCAAGGTGGCCGGTGCCCGGGTCTCGGCGGACGGCGACACCTTCGACATCCGTGCGCGGGCCGTCGTCAACGCCACCGGCGTATGGACCGACGAGCTCGACGCGAAGGCGGACGACGGCCACAAGCCGCAGGTCAGGCCCGCCAAGGGCGTCCACATCGTGGTGCCGTGGGACAAGGTGCGGATCAACTGCACGGTCACCGTGCCGATCCCCGGCCGGGCCCGCCGCGCGACCTGCACCCGCTGGGGCAACAGCGTCGTGCTCGGCACCACCGACGAGGACTACCAGGGCTCCCCCGACGATGTGCACTGCACCCGCGAGGAGATGGACTTCCTGCTGGAGGGCGCCAACACCGCCTTCGAGGGGAAGCTCACCCCGGACGACGTGGTCGGCTCCATCGGCGGTCTGCGCCCGTTGGTCGGCGGCAAGGAGGGCGCGACCCTCGACATGCGCCGCGACCACCACATCACCATCGGCCGCACTGGCATGGTGACGGTGACCGGCGGCAAGCTCACCACCAGCCGGCACATGGGCGAACTCGTCATCGACAAGGTGATGACCGTCCTCGGCCGCAAGGGGAAGAGCCGCACCACCGACCTCCCGCTGCTCGGCGGCGCCGGTTACGACGCCGAGGCCGTCGCGGCCTCCGGCGGCATCGCCGCGCACCTCGGCGAGCGCTTCGGCACCGAGGCCCGCTTCGTAGGCGACCTGATCCAGGACGACCCGACGCTGGCCGAGCCGATCGTCGCGGGACTCCCGTACACCAAGGCGGAGGTCGTGTACGCGGCCCGCGCCGAACTGGCCCGCTCGGTCGACGACGTGCTCTCCCGCCGGATGCGCGCCCGGCTGTTCGCCCGGGACGCGTCCGCCGACGCCGCCGGGGCCGTGGGCGCGATCCTCGGCCGGGAACTGAACCTCTCGGAGGCCGAGGTGGAGCGTTCGGTCTCCGAGTACCTCGAAGCCGTCCGTCACGAAAAGTCCGTACTCCTCGAAGGGGCAGCAGCATGATCAGCCGTCAGACCATCACCCACCCGTTCAACCGGGGCAACTACACGATCGGCGCTCCCAGCTTCGCCAAGTGGGCGCAGAACACCCCGATCGGGGACGGCGAGGCCGCCCTCCAGGTCGACCCGGTCGAGGTCCCCGAGACCGTGATCGAGGCGCTGCGCGAGGCCGCGCACGCGGTGCACACCGCCCGCGAGGAGGTCGTCACCCGGACCCGTGACTGGTGGGCCGGCTCGATGATCGGCGAGACCGAGGGCCGTCCCGCGACGCCGGACGCCGTGATCGTCGAGGCGGCCGACGCCGACCAGGTCGCGGCCGTGCTGCGGATCTGCCACGAGGCCGGTATCCCGGTCACCCCGTCCGCCGGCCGCTCCAACGTCACCGGTGCGGCGCTCCCCGTATTCGGCGGCGTCGTCCTGGACGTCTGCGGGCTGAACGAGATCACCGGCTTCGACGCCGATTCGAACGTCGTGGACGTCCAGGCCGGCATGTTCGGCGACCTCTTCGAGAAGCAGCTCCAGGAGGAGTACGGCGTCACCACCGGCCACTGGCCGTCCGCGTTCGCCGTCTCCACGGTCGGCGGCTGGATCGCCTGCCGCGGCGCCGGTCAGCTCTCCACCCGGTACGGCAAGATCGAGGACATGGTCGTCGGCGTGGACGTCGTGCACGCGGACGGTACGCGTGCCACGTACGGCGACTACGCCCGCGCCGCGGTCGGCCCGGACCTGCGCCAGCTGTTCGTCGGTTCGGAGGGCACCCTCGGCGTCATCGTCTCGGCGCGGCTGCGGGTCCACCCGCTGCCGGAGTACGCCAACGCCGTGGCGTACGGCTTCAAGACCTTCGCGGAGGGCCTGGACGCCTGCCGCAGGATCATGCAGCGCGGTGCGACCCCGGCCGTCCTGCGTCTGTACGACACCCTGGAGTCGGGCACCCACTTCGGCCACCCGGAGACCAACCTCCTGCTCGTCGCCGACGAGGGCGACCCGGCCATCGTCGACGCCTCGATCAAGGTGGCGGCCGAGGTCTGCGAGGCGTACGGCCCCGAGCTGGACAGCGAGGCGGTCTTCGAGCGCTGGCTGGACGAGCGGATGCTGGTCGGCAAGTCCGCCGACGGCTTCAAGCCCGGCCCCGGCTTCGTCGCCGACACCCTGGAGATGGCCGCGTCCTGGACCGACCTCCCGGTGATCTACGACGAGGTGGTCGCCGCGATCCAGTCGGTGCCCGGCACCCTGGCGGCGTCGGCGCACCAGTCCCACGCGTACACCGACGGCGCCTGCGTCTACTTCTCGCTGCGCGGCGACGTGGCTCCCGAGTCGCGCCGCGACTGGTACCGCTCGGTGTGGGACGCGGCCAACGCCGTGCTGATCAAGCACGCGGCGGCGCTCAGCCACCATCACGGCTGCGGTCTGCTGCGCGGCCCCTACCTGGAGGAATCCCTCGGGGCGGGCTTCGCGACCTTCGTCGCGGTGAAGAAGGCCCTGGACCCGGCCGGCATTCTCAACCCTGGCAAACTGGGCCTTCCCAGCCGATTCGGTACGTCTCCGCTGAACTGACACCAGGCCTCAGCAACCACGAACCTTTCCCTCCCCAGGCAGGCCCTTGCCATGACCCCTTCCCCGTCCCGGTCCGGTGCCGCACTCGACCCCCGGCTCACCGCGGCGTTCGCCGAGGTGCCGGTCGTCGCGTCGGTCGTCGGCACCCAGCCGCTGCGGCAGTTCCTGACCGCACCGGCCAAGGTGTGCATCCTCGCCTCGTTCGCCGTGGGGCAGCTGCCCCAGGTCGTGCCGGCGCTGGGCCGGGCGGGGAAGACCGTGTTCGTGAACGTGGACAGCAGCCCCGGTCTGGCGCAGGACCGGGGCGCGCTGGAGTTCATCAGGAACATGGGCGCGCACGGCGTGGTCAGCACCCGGCTCTCCCTCATAGAGAAGGGCCGCCCGCTCGGCCTGCTGACGATGATGAAGGTGTTCGTCACCGACCGGTCCAATCTGCGCCGCTCCACGGACGCGATCTCGCGCGGGGCGCCGGACCTGGTCGAGATCATGCCCGCCCCGATCATCGCCCGGATGAGCGCGCAGGCACAGCGCGCGATGTCCCCGTCGGTGGCCGCGGGCTTCGTGGAGACCCCCGCGGACGTCGCGCTGGCACTGGCCCTCGGGTCGGCCGCCGCCGCCACGTCCGACCCCCGCCTCTGGACTCTGCGCCGGGACCAGCTGCCGCCGGTCCCGCCCGCCGCCCTGAAGAGGCCCGCCGCACCCCAGGAGTAACTCCCATGACTTACGTGGTCGTAGCCCGCTACCGCACCAAGGCCGGTGAGGAGAACACCGTCCTGCCCCTGCTCGACACGATGGCCGCCGCCTCCCGCCGGGAGCCCGGCAACCTCGCCTACCGGGTCCACCAGGGCACCGAGGACCCGCGGGCGGTCGTGCTGTACGAGGAGTACGCCTCCGAGGCCGACTTCACCGCCCACTGCGCCACCCCGCACTTCCAGGAGATCGTGCTCGGCAAGGTCGTCCCGCTGCTGGAGAGCCGCGACGTGCTGCGCTGCGCCCCGCGCCCGGAGGTGGGTGCGTGAAGACCCGTGCGGTGGTGCTGCGCGGGATATCGACGGCCCGCCCGTACTCCGGGACCCGTCCGGTCGAGGTGGAGGAGCTGGAGCTGGGCGCCCCGCGCGAGGGCGAGGTGCTGGTCCGTATCGCGGCCGCCTCGCTCTGCCACTCGGACCTCTCGGTGGTCAACGGCGACCGGGTCCGTCCGCTGCCGATGGCGCTGGGTCACGAGGCGGTGGGTGTCGTCCAGGACACCGGACCGGGCGTCGGCCGGGTCTCCCCCGGCGACCATGTGGCGCTGGTCTTCGTGCCGAGCTGCGGCTTCTGCGGCGACTGCGCACAGGGCCGGCCGGCCCTGTGCGCACAGGCCGCGGCGGCGAACGGTTCGGGGGCGCTGCTGCACGGCCCGTCGGTGCTGACCGACGCCTCCGGCAACCCCGTCCACCACCAGCTGGGCGTCTCCGCTTTCTCCGAACACGCGGTACTGGCCCAGGAGTCGGTGGTCCCGATACCCAAGGACATCCCGTTCACCGTGGCGTCGATGTTCGGCTGCGCGGTACTGACGGGTGCGGGCGCGGTGATCAATACGGCGGCTCTGCGTCCGGGGCAGTCGACGGTGGTGTACGGCCTGGGCGGCGTGGGCCTCTCCGCGGTGCTGGGTGCCCGCGCGGCGGGGGCGTACCCGATCATCGCGGTCGACCCGGTCCAGGAGAAGCGCGAGCTGGCTCTCCGGCTGGGCGCGACGCATGCGTTCTCCCCCGATGACGCCTTGCGGCAGATCAGCGACCTCACCTCCGGTGGAGCCGAGTTGGCGGTGGAGGCGGTGGGCATTCCGAAGGTGATGGCGCAGTGCCTGTCGGCCGTGGCACGGGGCGGCAAGGTCGTCTCGGTGGGCCTGCCCGCGCCCGACCGGGTGCTGGAGGTGCCGGCCCTGGCGTTCGCGGGCGAGGGCAAGTCCCTGCTGGGCTCGTACATGGGTGACGCGGTGCCGCGCCGTGACATCCCGAGGTTCCTGGACCTGTGGCGGGCGGGCCTGATGCCGGTGGAGCAGATGCACACGGGCACACTGCCGCTGACCGACATCAACGCGGCGATGGAGGAGCTGGCTTCGGGCCGGGCGATCCGTCAGGTCATCGACACCTCGGGCATGCTGAGCGCCTGACGCGCGGCCTCGGCTCGGTCGGCGGCGCCCCTGGTTGTCCGGGGGGGCGCCGCCGACCGTCGGCCATCAGCTGTCGGCCTCCTCGGTCTCCGGTGCGGCCGCGGGCGAGAAGTGCAGGATGATCCTGCGCCGGCTGATGCGCCATCCCCGCTCGCCGCGCACGATCACATCCTCGTAGGTCACGCTTCCGCACTCGCCGTCCGGGCCGGCACCGATCCCCTTGGACCGCGCGTGGACCCGGCCGTCCCCGGCCTCGGTGAGGACGATGTTGGTGACATGGTGGCCGACGGGCGCACCCGGCTTGCCCGCCCGCGCCCGTGCCATGTCCCGGAAGGCGGCCAGCCCGTGCAGCTCCCCGTGCCCGAGGTTCGACGTTTCGTAGACGATGTCGTCGGTGAACAGCTCGTCCAGCCGGTCCAGTTCATCGTTGTCGACCAAGTGCCCGTGCAGGGCGAGCAGTTCGGAGATGTCCAGACGGTCCTCGACACTGAGCGTCATCGCCGGTCCTTTCGTGAGAGCTCTCGCGACGGTGCGGCAGTTATACGGGGGAGCTCCCCTGGCGACCCGGCACAGCACCGGTCGCACACCGTCGCGGCCCGGTGAGTTCATTCCGCTGGAGCAACCGCGCGGCGGTCGTAACGAAGCAGCACGACCCCGTTGCCGAATTCCCGGGTCCCGGCCAGACGGAGGCCGGTTCGGACCGCCGAGGCCGGAAACAGGGGTTTGCCCCGGCCGAGGATGACCGGATGGACGTAGACGCGGTACTCGTCGATCAGGTCGAGCCGCATGAAGGTCGCGGCGAGATCAGCGCCCCCGAGACACAGGTCCCCGCCGGGCTGCGCCTTCAGAGCCATGATCTCCTCGGCGTCGACCTCCCGCATGATCGTGGTGTTCCAGTCGGCCCGCTCCAGTGTCCGGGAGAACACGATCTTGGGCATGTCCCGCCAGATGCCGGCGAATTCCGACGGCCACCTGGGCGTCGGTCGGCGTGTTCCCGCAGCGAGGAAAGAGGTTCGGCGTGAGAGTCGGTACGGCCCGATCGGCCGCGGTCCAGTGGGTCACCCAGCATGCCCGGCCCGATCCCTGGTTCCGTGGCGCCTATTTCAGCGGTTCCACGGTGGGGCTGCCGGACGGGGCCGAGCTGTCCCCGTTCTCGGACGTGGACGTCGTGGTCGTCACCGCCGAACCCGACCCACCCGCCAAGCCCGGCAAGTTCCGCTTCCGGGATGCGCTGCTGGAGGTCAGCCATCTGTCGTGGGACGAGCTCGCCTCGGCGGACGAGGTGCTCTCCTCGTACCACCTGGCGGGGAGCTTCCGCCGCGACACGGTCATCGACGACCCGACGGGCCGGCTGCGCGAGCTGCGGGCGGACGTGTCGCGCCGGTTCGCCGAGCGGTTCTGGGTGCGCCGCAGATATCTGGACGCCGAGCGCCGCATCGAGACCCGCCTCGCCGCCTTCGACGCCTCCGCGCCGTTCCACGAACAGGTGATGTCGTGGCTGTTCCCCACCGGGGTGACCACTCACGTCCTGCTGGTCGCCGCCCTGCGCAACCCCACGGTCCGGCTGCGGTATCCGGCGGCGCGCGAGGTCCTCGACGCGTACGGACAGGCGCATCTGTACCCGGAGCTGCTGGAGCTCCTGGGGTGCGCGCGGCTCTCGGCACGCAGGGCGGGCCGTCATCTGGACGAGCTGGCCCGCACCTTCGACGCCGCCGCGGAGGTCGCCCGCACGCCGTTCTTCTTCAGCGGCGACATCACCGCCGAGGCACGGCCGGTCGCCATCGACGGCAGTCGGCACCTCATCGAGCGGGGCGACCACCGCGAAGCCGTGTTCTGGATCATCGCGACCCTCGCGCGATGTCACACCGTACTGGCCGCGGACGCCCCCGAGCTGCACCGCGCACGCCTCCCGGCCTTCCGGGAGGCCGTCGCGGATCTCGGCGTCACGTCCACCGAGGACCTTCTCCGCCGGGGCGAGGAGGTCATCGCCTTCCTCCCCGAACTCCGGCGGACCGCCGGGCAGATCCTGACGGCCAACACCGAGATCACGGGATGACGCGGGCGCCGGTCGGCAGGCGGCGGACGGCAGGTGGCAGGCCGCGGACAAGCCGGTGGCGGACGTCAGGCGGCAGGTAGCAGGTAGCAGGTAGCAGGCGGCGGACGTCAGGCGGGTCAGTAGTGGCCCGTCCTGCCGTCCAGGATCTCCCTGATGGCGTCCAGGTGGCCCGCGTGCCGGGCGGTCTCCTCGATCATGTGGAACATGATCCAGCGCAGGCTCGCGCCCGAGGCCTCGAAGTCCGGGTGCCGGCCCACGTCGTCGAGCGACTGTGCCGCGACGATCTCGTTCGACACCACGACCTGCCGGTCGTAGTCGTCCAGCAGCTCCGCGAGCGGAACGCCCTCCACCCTCATGTCGGAGTCCTCGGGCTCGTCGAACACCGGCCCCACCGCCGGGCGGCCCAGCAGGACGACCTCGAACCAGAGATGCTCGGCCCAGCGGAGGTGTGACATGACACCCGCCATCGTCATGAGCGGTGAGGACGGCAGGACGGGGCGATGCGCGTCCGCCTCCGACAGTTCCTCGCACTTCCAACGGGCGGTCGCCCGCTGTGTGTCGAGCCAGCCGACGAGCTGAGTCCGCTCGTCCGCGTCATAGTCGGGGCGCTCGCGGGAGGGGTACGGGGAGGGCGACATGGGCGCCGACGCTACCCGAGGCGATGTCACACCTCACACCACTTTTCGGCCACCGGGCGCCGAACTCCCCCTCTCCCCGGGCGTGTCGCCCTGATACCTTGGCCGACATGTTCCTCTCCCGTGCGTAGGACCCCGCACTGACCGCACCCCGTTTCCCACCGGGTGCGGCACTTCGGTGTCCCCGCATGCCCGCAGCGCCGTCCGCCGCGCTGCCCTCCCGAGGAACGTATCGATGCTTTCGCCATCCCCCGTGCCTTCGCGCACGCCTTCCTACGCCACCGTCCTGCGTACCCGTCACGCCGCCCGCACCTTCGGTGCCGCCCTGTTGGGGCGGCTCTCGTACGGGATGGTCTCCCTCTCCCTGATGCTGGCGGTGAACGCCGCCACCGGCTCGTACTCCGTCGCAGGCGTCGTCATGGCCCTGTTCGGGGCGACCAGTGTCTTCCTCTCCCCCGCGCGTGCCGCGCTGATCGACCGGCACGGGCCGCGCCGGGTCCTGCCGCCGTTGGCCGGGGTCTACACGGTGCTGCTCGCCGCCCTCGCGTACGCCACCTGGCGGCCGGGCGTCTCGGCGTTCCTGCTGGGGGCCCTGGCCGCCGCGGCGGGGGCCTGCTCACCGCCGCTGGGGCCGGTGATGCGGACCCTGTGGAGCGGCCTGGTCGCCGACCGGGAACTGCTGCGGCGCGCCTACAGCCTGGACGGTGTCGCCGAGGAACTCCTCTACGTCAGCGGTCCGTTGCTGGTGGGTGTGGTGGTGAAGTTCGCCTCGCCCGCGGCCGGGATCGCGGTCAGCGCCGCGCTGATCCTCGCGGGCACCTTGGCGCTGGTGTCGTCACCGGCGGTACGCGGTGCGGGCGTGGCACCGTCGGACGACAGGGCCGCCGGGCCGGATGACCCGCCGGTCGGGCGGCGGCTGCTCGGCGTCGTCGGGCTGCGGCACGCGGTGCTGGTGACGGCGGCCGTGGGGTTGTGCCTGGGGGGCCTGGACCTGCTGGTGGTGGCATTCGCCGAACAGCGCCATCAGGGCGCGGGAGCTGTGTCGTGGGTGCTCGCCGCGCTCTCGGCCGGAAGCGCGGTCGGGGGGCTCGCCTACGGCGCCGTCTCGTGGCGGGCGTCGAACCGGGCGCGGCTCCCGCTGCTGGCCGCCGGGCTGGGCGCCGCCGTGGTCGGGGCCGGGCTGTCGCCCAGTGTGTACGTGCTGGCCGCGCTCGCCACGGTGGCCGGGCTGTTCGTCGCGCCGGCGCTGACCACCGCGTACCTCATCGCGGACGAGTCCGTGGGCGCGGGCAGCCGCACCCAGGCGGGTGCCTGGGTGAACACCGCGGTCAACGCCGGGTCGTCGGTGGGCGCCGCGGCGGTGGGTCTGCTGGTGGACCGGCTCCCGCCGGCCGTCTGCTTCGCGGTCGCGGCGGTGCCCGCACTGTTGTGTGCGGCCGCGGTGGCGCGCGGTGGCTCGGAGCAGAGGGCCGGCGTCAGCCGTCCGTGACCAAGGAGTCCGGCGCTTCCGGTCCGCCCGGTGCGCGCCAGTCCTCCCAGACGGCGGCCAGGTCCGCCTCGATCACCGGGGCCACCGTGTCCAGCAGCCGTACCTGCGCCCCCGGCCCCGCCAGTGCCATGCGGTACGGGTGGGGCCGGCCGCCCGGATCGGCACCGAGGGCGGTGACCGAGCCGATGATGCGGTTGGGGCCCAGGATGCCGGGCAGTTCACGCACTTCCGGGTCCATGAGGTCCAGGTCCTCGACCAGCAGCTCGCAGCCGTCGTACGTGACGTGCGTCGTCGCCCTGATCCCCCCGCCCCGCTCCCCGGAACGCCCCAGCACCAGGCTGTCGCGCCACAGCATCCGCGCCCCGGCCGCCAGTGAGACCTCCATCGAGCGCTCGACCCGGGCACCCGTCGAGATCACGAACGGCCGGGCGTCCCAGTGCAGTTCGCCGCCTTCCGCGATGGCTACGCGGGCCCGCCACCTCGACGTGCCGCCGCGGTGGTCGTACGCGACCAGGCCGGACGGCTCGACCAGCTCCAGCCGGGCGCCGGGGCCGACCGAGATGTCCAGCTGCAGATCGTCGCCCGCGAGCAGACCCGCCCGGGTGCCGACCAGAGCGATCCGCAGACGGTCGGGGGACGGCAGCAGGGGCCGGGGCGCGAGGAAGGCGCCGGGGCGCAGCTCGCGGGCGAGGTGACGGCCCGAGGGGTCGCGCTCCACGGCGACGACGGTGGGCTCGACGGGCTCGACGGGTTCGGCGGTCACGAGCCGTCGTGGTCGTGGCTGTGGCTGTGGCTGTGGGGGGCCATCGGTCCCGGGTCGGTGGGGACATGGGTGCCGGAGCGGTGGCGTTCGAGCATCTTCCGTACCCAGTCGGCGAGTTCGGCGACCGAGACCGGGTCGTTCTTGGAGAGCGCGAGGACCGGCAGGCCGTCACGCGCATGCGACGCGTCGGCGACCATCGCGGCCACGTCGACCTCCACATAGGGTGCGAGGTCGGTCTTGTTGACGATCAGGAGATCGGCGCCGGTGATGCCGGGGCCGCCCTTGCGAGCGACATCGCCACCACCCGCGACATCGATGCAGAACAGCTGGGCGTCGGCGAGGGCCGGGCTGAAGGTGGCGGTGAGGTTGTCGCCGCCGCTCTCGACGAGCACCAGGTCGAGCGGTCCGTACGCCTCCTCCAGGTCCTCGACGGCGTCGAGGTTGGCGCTGACGTCGTCCCGGATCGCGGTGTGCGGGCAGGCTCCGGTCTCGACGGCTCGGATGCGCTCGGTGGGCAGCACACCGGCCGAGCGGAGGAAGCGGGCGTCCTCGTCGGTGTAGATGTCGTTGGTGACGACGGCCATGGCGAGTTCACCGGCCAGCTCACGGCACAGGGTGGCCAGGATCGAGCTCTTGCCGGTGCCGACGGGGCCGGCGACACCGAGGCGCAGAGCGCGCGGCTGCTTGAGGGGCTGGTCGGTCTGCTGGTCGGTCCGGCAGTCGGTCTGCTGGTCAGGCAAGGAAGAGTCTCCGTTCTCGTTGTGCGTGTTCGAGCGCCCACTGTTCGGTGAGCGGGGGCGTACGGGCGGGCAGTTCGGCCGGGGTCCGCACCGCGAGGGCCTCGGCCACCGCGGCCGCCGCGTGCGGCTCGGCGTCGAGGATCCAGGCGACCGTGTCCAACGGGTCGCCGGGCAGCAGCTTGAGCGCCGCGGAGGTGATCGTCTGCAGTTCGTCGTAGACGACGCCCCGCGCCAGCTCCTCCTCCGACACCTTCATGACGGCCCCGAGCGCGCCGAGAGCCACCGGCCGCAGCGGGCGGGGACGGATCCCGGTCAGGGCCGTGACCGCCGGGTGGTCGGTGGCCAGCCGGCGCGCCAGGCGCTGCACCCCGCGGCCGAGCGTCGCCGATGCCTCGCGCAGGGGTGCGGCCGGGGTCCGCGCGGCGAGCGCCTGTTGTACGGGTCCGTAGTCCACCGGGTCCCGCCCTGCGGCCCGCAGGGCGAGTACGGCGGCGGCGGCCTCGGTGACGGCCGCGGTGTGCAGCCGGGCCCTCAGCAGGGCGGGGATCCGGTCACGGGTGAGGCCTGCCGCGACGGCCGGTTCGAGTCCCGCGCTGTAAGTGTACGCGCCGACCGGGAGCCGTCCGTCGCCGAGCAGCAGGGGTGCCAGGCCCGCCATCAGAACATGGAGTACCGCTGGGCCAGCGGCAGTTCGGTGGCGGGGGCGGGCTCCACGGGTTCCCCGTCGATCCGGATGGCGAAGGTCTCCGGGTCGACGTCGATGTCGGGCACTGCCGTGTTGTTCGGCAGGTCCGCCTTGGTGAGGTGGCGGGTGGGACGCACGGCGACCAACTCCCGTACCAGACCGAGGCGTTCGGCGAGCCCGTCGGCCAGGGCAGCCGGAGCGACGAAGCTGACCGAGAGGTGCGGGGCGGCGTCGGCGGCGGCGGTGGGGCGCAGAAGGACGGGCTGAGTGGTGGGGATCGCGGCGTTGGCGTCGCCGAGCGGTGCGTACACCACCATGCCGCCCTTGATGACGGCGGCGGGCCGGATCCCGAAGAAGGCGGGGTCCCACAGCACCAGGTCGGCGAGCTTTCCCGGTTCGACGGAGCCGACGACGTGGTCGATGCCATGGGCGACGGCCGGGCAGATCGTGTACTTGGCGATGTAGCGGCGGGCGCGTTCGTTGTCGGCGGGCAGCTCGCCGCCCCGGTCCCCGAAGCACTGCTTCATCGTGTGCGCGACCTGCCAGGTGCGGCAGATGACCTCACCGATGCGGCCCATGGCCTGGGCGTCCGAGGATGTGATGGAGAGCGCGCCGATGTCGTGCAGGACGTCCTCGGCGGCGATGGTGGTGGCGCGGATGCGGGACTCGGCGAAGGCGAGGTCCTCGGGGACGCGGGGGTTGAGGTGGTGGCAGACCATCAGCATGTCGAGGTGTTCGGCGACGGTGTTGACGGTGTGCGGCAGCGTCGGGTTGGTGGACGCCGGAAGGATGTTGGGGTGGGAGGCGACGGTGATGATGTCGGGTGCGTGGCCGCCGCCGGCGCCTTCGGCGTGGAAGACGTGGATGCCGCGTCCGGCGATGGCGTCGAGGGTTCCTTCGACGTAGCCGGCCTCGTTGAGGCTGTCGGCGTGCAGGGCGACCTGGAGGCCGTGTTCGTCGGCGGCCTTCAGCGCCGCGTCGATGGCCGCGGGGGTGGCGCCCCAGTCCTCATGGACCTTGTAGCCGCCCGCTCCGCCGAGTGCCGCCTCGCGCAGGGCCTCCTCGCCGACGGTGGAGCCCTTGGCGAACAGCATGACGTTGAGCGGGACACGGTCCAGGGACCGGTGCATCATCGCGAGGTTCCAGGCACCCGGGGTGACCGTGGTGGCCTTGGATCCCTCGGTGGCGCCGGTGCCGCCACCGATGACGGTGGTGGTGCCGGTGGCGAGGGCCTCGTGCAGGGTCTCCGGCATGAGGAAGTGGACGTGGGTGTCGATGGCTCCGGCGGTGAGGATGCGGCCTTCGCCGGAGACCACGTCGGTGCCGGGTCCGATCACCAGGTCGGGGTGGACACCGTCGCTGATGTCGGGGTTGCCGGAGCGGCCGAGTGCGACGATCCTTCCGGCCCGTACGCCGATGTCGGTCTTGACGATGCCCCAGTGGTCGAGGACGACGACATTGGTGATGACGAGGTCGAGGGCGCCGTCGGCGCGTGAGGCGGTGGACTGGGCCATGGATTCGCGGATGGACTTGCCGCCGCCGAACACGGCCTCGTCGCCACCGAAGCAGCGGTCCTCCTCGACCTCGATCCAGAGGTCGGTGTCGGCGAGGCGGACGCGGTCGCCGGTGGTGGGGCCGTAGAGCGACGCGTAGGCGTCACGGGTCATTCGTGCCATGTCACATGCCATCCCTTCGCGCGGCCCGCGGGTCATCCGCGCGTTCGGCCCGCAGGTCATCGGTACGTGCGGCCCGCAGGCCATCCGTACGCGCGGCCCGGGCGCCCGGCACGACGATGCCGGGCACCTTCCGGCGGCCTCCCAGTTCGACGAGGGTGACCTCGGCGCCGACTCCGGGCTCGAAGCGCAGGGAAGTACCGGAAGGAATGTCGAGTCGGAATCCCTCGGTCAAGGACCGGTCGAAGGAAAGCGCGGGATTCGCGTCGGAGAAATGCAGATGCGAGCCTATTTGAATGGGGCGGTCGCCGTCATTCACCACGGTCACATGCAATTGAGTACGAGCGTCATTGATTTTCAGTTCGCCGGCCCCGGTCCGGATCTCACCCGGGATCACGGGATCGGCGAGGTGATCGTGACGAGCTTGCGCCCGTCCGGGAAAGTCGCCTCGACCTGGACGTCATGCAGCATCTCGGGCACTCCTTCCAGCACGTCAGCGCGGGTGAGGACACTCCGCCCCGCGGTCATCAGGTCACTGACGCGGGCACCCTCGCGGGCGCGTTCCATGGCCCAGCAGGCGAGCAGCGCGACGGCCTCGGGGTAGTTGAGCCGCACACCGCGATCCCGCCTGTCACGAGCGACCATTCCGGCAACACTCAGCAGCAATTTCTCCGTGTCGGACGGAGTGAGAAACATTGGGAAACCTCCATGGCGGCAGTCCCCGGAATTCCCGGAATCGCCTCGGCCACGTTCCTCTTATAAGCCTCCCGACCTCACCGTGGCAACTTGCACCGTGCCGCGATAAGTCCCTTTCTGACCTTATCGCCCACCATATACGGGCAAAGCAGACAAATTTTGTCCATCAAGAAGCGGTAAGAGAGGCGGGGGAGGACCCCCCCCCCAAAGGGGGGGGGGCGCCTCCCAAACAAAAACCCACCAATCCCCCCCCCTCCCCTCTCCCCCCCCCCCCCCCCCCCCAACCAACCCA
>NZ_JBHVWT010000010.1:0-46100 GCF_042882135.1 Streptomyces sp. NPDC058240 | reverse complement strand
GGCCTGTGGTGGGGAGATTCTCTTTTCGCCTTTTGTCACCCCCCAGGGGGAGAAAAAAAAGAAAGTTTTTTCCAGGAAGGAGGGGGGAGGGGGGGCCCCCCCCCCCCCCCGGCGGGGGGGTTTTTCCCCGCCTCAAGAGCGAAGCTCAGCAGGTCACTTCAGGCCGAAGGCCCGGATGATCTCCTGGTCGACTCCCAGCCCGTCGGCCGCCTCGGCGTGCGCCTTGAGCGAAACGAAGGAGCCGGCCTTCTTCGGAGTCTTGAACCGGGCGGTCCAGGAACCGGCCGCGTCCTTGCGGAGCTGCACCGCGTCCCAGGTCTTCCCGTCGTCGTAGCTGACCGACAGCGAGGCCCCGGTGGCCTTCACGGCACCCTTCAGCCACTCCTGCGTACCGGAGGCGAGACCGACCTCGGTCCACTTGCCCGCCTTCACGTCACCGGCCAGGCCGGTGCCGACCCGGTAGTCCAGCTGAAGCATCGGGATGTCGGCCTGGAACGGTCCGTTCTCGTCCATGGCACCCGAGACGAAGTTCCACTCGGTGTGGGTGCGGGTGGACGTCTTCCACACGTCGCCGTCCCGGGCGGAGTCGAGGACGAAGCGGTACGGCAGCTTCTCGGGCGAGACGTCCCAGGCGAAGCCCGCCCGGCCCGCGGCCTTCTTGATCAGGGTGTCGCCCTGGTAGAAGGCCGTGGTGGTGGTGTCGTACTCGTCCTCCGGCATGGCGCCCGAGTGGCCCGCGCCCGAGTCCGTCCATGGGGTGAAGTTGTACTGGATGTCGTTGTAGACGGACCGGAACGGACCCCAGTAGCCGGTACCCAGACGCGGGCGGGCGATCGGTGCGAACCATTCGGCCGGGTAGGTGCGGCCGGCCGTGTAGTCCAGCTCGCCGCTGCGCATCTCCTGGGCGGAGTCCGTCCCCGTGGCGTTGAGGACCGAGTGGTTCTCGTACCAGAAGGAGGCTCCGGGAAGCGGGGTGACCCATTCGTCGCGGGTGCCGGGGAACTTCTCGTACTCCTCGAAGCCGATCCCCGGACCGTAGTCGGGGATGTCGTAGCGGTAGCCGCCGCCGAGCATGTCCTTGTGGCCGTAGAAGGTGTTCTCCACCTTCGCCAGCTGACGGACCGACGGGGCGTACTCCAGCGAGCGGTCCGGGACGACACCGTCGTGGCGGTCGACCAGGTCGTAGACGTAGCGGGCGAACTTCCGCTGGGCGATCGTCACCTTCGAGCCGCGCCGGGCCACGTCGATCAGCTTCTCGCCCGCGAGGCGCTGGACCGAGGCGACCGGGACGGCGGTCTCGGTTCCATAGGGGGCGTACGACTCCATCGCGACGCCGTCGCCGTCGTTGACGACAAAAAGCGCCTTGGCGCCCACGGCCACCGCGTTGGCGGCCCGGTCCTCGGGAGCGACCGCGTCACTGCGGCGGATGACGACCGCCTTGCCCTTGACGTCCAGGCCCTTGTAGTCGGCCACGGCACCGTTGCCCGCGAAGACGGCGGCGAGCTTCTGCGTGCTGTTCTCCGCGACCGGCGAACCGCCCTGCGCGGTCACCGGGACATCACAGCCGCCGGCCGTCAGGTCGATCAGCTTCTCGCCCTGCCGCCAGCGGGTCAGGAAGGAGAAGCTGCCCTGGGTGACCTTCTTGGTGGGGCTCGCCCACAACTGGTCGTACATCAGCGGGATCTGGTAGGCGTCGCGCTGGACGGTGCCGTCCGGTGCGGTACGTGCCATGTCATATCGCAGCTGCCTGGTCTCGGTCTCCTTCGGCGTCCGCACGGAGACCTTGCGGGCCTTGGACGCGTCGAGGGTGACCGTGGTCGCCTTGTCGAGGATGACCTCGGGGGCCGCGAGGAAGGCCAGGGCCTTCGAGTCGGCGCGGTCACCGGCGATGTCCGCCGCCGCCCAGGCGGTGTAGTTGCCCGGCGGCAGCCGCAGCGTGGTCTCGCCCGGGACCGCGACGGGTTGCAACTGCGGGTCGCCCAGCGCGCCGAGGACGACGGTGCCGTCCATCGGCTTGCCGTCGCGGTCGCGGAGCTTGAGCGTCAGGTCGTACAGCTCCTGCTCCTTGTTCAGGGCGAAGCCGGTGTGGGCGACGGTGGTGCCCGCCGCGTCCTTGGCAATGACCTGTCCGGAGAACTGGGTGTTGTTCGCGACCTTCGACGGGTCCAGCGAGAGCACGGCCTCGGCGGTGGAGCCGGCCGGGACGGTCAGCTGCTTCGTCGAGAGGGTGTAGGCATCGGCGTCCGTGTCCGTGGCCAGGTCGAGCGTGACGTCCTTCGCACCCGTGTTGCGGTAGGTGATCGTCCGCTCGGCGACCGGGTCGGACGGGGAGTGCGGCCAGTCGTACGAGGCGACCGCGACGGAGCCGGTGGCCTCGATCGTGGTGTCGACCGCCGCCTTCACATCGAGCCGGCCGGTGCCCTGCTGGTACGGGGTGTAGTCCGGGAGCTCCTTGGACGAGCTCATCAGCGTGTCCTTGATCCGCTGACCGGACCAGTCGGGGTGACGCTGCTTCAGAATTGCTGCGGCGCCCGCGACATGCGGGGTCGCCATCGACGTACCGGACATCGACTGGTACATCCCGTCGATGCCCGGCACCGACTGCGAGGCGGCCGCGTTGATGTCCACGCCCGGTGCGGAGAGGTCGGGCTTCAGACCGTAGGACCTGACCAGCGGGCCCATGGACGAGAAGTCCGCGCGGTTGTCCTTCTTGTCGACGGCGGCGATGGTGAGCGCCTTCTCCGCCGACCCGGGCGAGCCGATGGTGCCCGCTCCGTAGGCGTTGCCCGCGGCGATCACGAACAGCGGACCGCCGTCGGCGGAAAGGGCGTCGACGGCCTGGGACATGGGGTCGGAGCCGTCGTCCGGGATGCTGGAGCCGAGGCTCATCGAGACGACGTCGGCGCCTTCGGCCTTCGCCCACTCCATGGCTTCGATGATGCCGGAGTCGGCACCGGAGCCCTCGTCGCTGAGCACCTTGCCGATGATCAGGTCCGCGCCCGGGGCGACGCCCTTGTTGACGCCTTCGGAGGCAGCGCCGGAGCCCGCGATCGTGGAGGCGACGTGCGTGCCGTGGCCGTTCCGGTCGACGACCTCCTCGCCCGGCACGAAGCTCTTGGTCTCGAGGATGCGGTCCTTGACGTCCGGGTGCGTGGCGTCGATGCCGGTGTCCAGGACGGCGACCTTGGAGCCCTTGCCGTCGTATCCCTCGGCCCACGCCTGCGGGGCGTTGACCTGCGGCACGGAGTCCTTGAGTGCCGCCTCCGCACGGCCGTCGAGCCAGAGCTTGGCGATGCCGCCGTCCAGCGAACGGGCCGCGGGGGCACCGGCTATGCCGTTCCAGAAGGTGCGGGCGGTGTCCTTGCCGGTCTTCAGCGCGGCGCCGTGGATGCTCTCCAGGGTGCGGACCTTCTTGGCGCCACGCGGGGCGGCGGGCAGCGAACGGCCCTTGCCGGCCGGGTAGGTGGCGATCAGCGGAATGCCGCCCGACCTCTTGTCGTCGTACCCCATCTTCGCGAGGGCGGAGACATTGAACAGCCTGCGGTCCAGTTTCCCGGCCGCGAGCAGCCCGGTGGCCTCGTCGGGCAGTACATAGATGTCGTCGCCGGCCTGCTGGACATGCACCCCGCCGGTCGCGCCGTCGGGGCGGTCCACGGTGACGGTGTCCTGCTTGCCGACGCCGTCCATGTAGTGCACGACATCGCCCGTGAGCAGGGTGATGTCGTACTCCTTGACAGGGGCGGCGGCCTGGCGGTCGGCGGGCGGACGGAGCCCGCCCGAGGCGGCGGAAGCGAGGCCGGCTGCGGGAACCAGCGCACCGCTCACGAGGGCGACCGCGGTCGCCAACAGCAGTGCTCTGCGTCCCGCACGGGCGGATCTCGCCCGGCCGGAAGCGGAGGAAGGAGTAGAAGTCATGCTGCTGATCTACCGGCAAATGCATGGCTACGGTTGAGTTCACACCTGGCGTGAAGCCGCCGTGGCGGCAACCCGCCCGCAGCGGTCGGGGTCCGGAGGCCGGTTCAGGCCACAGATGTGATCACTCCGGTCGGGGTCGTTCAGGCCACGGATGTGATCACTCCGGTCGGCGGCCGGCCGGCCTCGTGATGGATCGGGGTGTGCGCACCCTTGAGCGGAACGCCGCTGCCGCCGCGCCGGTCGGCGACGATCTCCGCGGCGATCGACAGTGCGGTCTCCTCGGGGGTACGTGCTCCGAGGTCGAGGCCGATCGGCGAGTGGAGCCTGGCCAGTTCCAGCTCCGTGACGCCGACCTCGCGCAGCCGGTCGTTGCGCTCCAGGTGGGTGCGGCGCGACCCCATCGCCCCGACGTACGCGACCGGCAGCTTCAACGCCAGTTCCAGCAGCGGGACATCGAACTTGGCGTCGTGGGTGAGGACGCACAGGACGGTGCGCGTGTCGACGTCGGTCGCCGCGAGGTAGCGGTGCGGCCAGTCGACGACCAGCTCGTCGGCCTCGGGGAAGCGGGCCTTCGTGGCGAAGACCGGGCGAGCGTCGCACAATGTCACGTGGTACCCGAGGAACTTGCCCGCCCGGACAAGTGCCGAGGCGAAGTCGATGGCCCCGAAGACGATCATCCGGGGCGGTGGGACGCTCGATTCGACGAGCAGGGTGAGCGGTTGTCCGCAGCGCGAGCCGTCGGCGCCGATGACGACACCACCGGTGCGGCCCGCGTCGAGCATGGCGCGGGCGTCGGCGGCCGCGGTGCGGTCCAGTTCCGGATGTCCGCCGAGCCCGCCCTCGTACGAGCCGTCGGGGTGGACGAGCAGGGGGCGCCCGAGGAGTTCCACCGGCCCGTGGGTGATCCTGGCGAGGGCCGCTGCCGTCCCCCGTGCGGCGGCGGCGAACGCGGCGGCGAACACCGCCCGTGCGGGGTCGTCCGCACGGACCGGTGTCACCAGGATGTCGATGACGCCGCCACAGGTCAGTCCGACCGCGAAGGCGTCCTCGTCGCTGTAGCCGAACCGTTCGAGTACCGCGGTGCCGTCGTCCAGCGCCTGCCCGCACAGCTCGTACACCGCGCCCTCCACACACCCGCCGGATACGGATCCGATCGCCGTGCCGTCACGGTCGACGGCGAGCGCGGCTCCGGGCTGCCGGGGCGCGCTGCCGCCGACCGCCACGACGGTGGCCACGGCGAAGTCGCGTCCCTGCTCGACCCACCGGTTGAGCTCTTCGGCGATGTCCAGCATGGCGTTTCTCCTTCTACGGATGTGCGGAGGGGCGGGAGGGGCGGGAGGGGCGGGAGGGGCGGCTGCGGGAGGGTCCGGTGCGGACCGGCTGCGGTGCGGACCGGTTCCGGTGCTACTTGGCGCCGATCCAGCTCTCGATCGGGCTGAGCGCGAAGTACACGACGAACACGCCGGTCAGCACCCACATGAAGACGCCCACTTCACGGAACTTGCCCTGCGCCGCCTTGATCGCGGCGAAGGAGATCACCCCGGCGCCGACACCGGCGGTGATCGAGTAGGTGAACGGCATCAGCGCCACGGTCAGGAAGACCGGCACGGCGACGGAGCGGTCGCTCCAGTCGACATGACGGGCGTTCTGCATCATCATCGCGCCGATGACGACCAGTGCGGCGGCCGCGATCGGCCCCGGCACGATCTGGGCGAGCGGGGTGAAGAACAGTCCGGCGGCGAAGAGCACACCGGTGACGGCGGAGGACAGGCCGGTGCGGGCGCCCTCGCCGACGCCGGTCGCCGACTCTATGAAGACAGTCTGCCCGGACGCCCCTGAGACGCCGCCGATCGCGCCGCCCGCACCGTCGATGAACAGTGCCTTGGAGAGACCCGGCATCCGGCCCTTGCTGTCGGCGAGACCGGCCTCGGTACCGACACCGATGATGGTCGCCATCGCGTCGAAGAAGCCGGCCAGCACCAGGGTGAAGACGATCATGCCGACGGTCATGACACCGATGTCGCCCCAGCCGCCGAACTCGACATGGCCGAAGAGCCCGAAGTCGGGCATCGAGACCGCGCTGCCCTGCAGTTCGGGCGCGCTGCCGCCCCATGCCTTGGGGCTGATGTCGCCGACCGCGTTGACGATGACGGCGAGGACCGTGCCGACGACGATGCCGATCAGGATCGCGCCGGGCACATTGCGGGCCTGGAGCATGAAGATGAGCAGCAGGGTGACGCAGAAGAGCAGTACGGGCCAGCCGGCGAGCTGCCCGCCGACGCCGAGCGTGACGGGGGCGCCCTTGCCGACGAAACCGGCGTTGACCAGGCCGATCAGCGCGATGAACAGGCCGATGCCGATGGTGATGCCGTGCTTCAGGGCCAGTGGTATGGCGTTCATGATGATCTCGCGCAGCCCGGTGACGACCAGCAGCACGATCACGGCGCCGTACATCACGCACATGCCCATGGCCTGCGGCCAGGTCATGTGGGGTGCCACCTGGGTGGCGAGCACGCCGGAGACGGAGAGTCCCGCGGCGAGGGCGAGGGGCACCTTGCCGATGAAGCCCATCAGCAGGGTGGACACGGCGGCGGCCAGGGCGGTCGCCGTGATCAGCCCGGCGTGGCTGAGCCGGTGGCCCGCCGCGTCCGGCCCGGACAGCAGGAGCGGGTTGAGCAGAAGGATGTAACACATCGCCATGAAGGTGGTGATACCGCCGCGCACTTCGCGTGCGACGGTGGAGCCACGGTCGGAGATGTGGAAGTACCGGTCGAGCCAGGATCTTCCGGCGGGGACGCGCGAGCCTTGACCCGCGTCCTCCGCACTGGTCCTGGGCTCCACTGACTGCTGGGTCATGATGCCTGACTCCCAAGGTTCACAGGGGCACCCGCGATGAAGAATCGATATGCGGGATTTGGGATGACTGCGCTGGCGGCACGACCCGGGGGACGGCCCGAGGCGAACTGTTCATGCAGAGTGGAATGTGACGTGTGACGTGGTACATGTGCGGCGTCACCCGCACTACTGGTGCTGCGGTACTGCGGATGACGCGGTACTGCGGGTGCTGCGGTACTGCGGGTGCTGCGGTACTGCGGGTGCTGCGGTTCTCCGGGCGGTGCGGGCAGCGGAAGTGTGACGTTCCTGGGAGGCACGCACCGCCCGGAGAGATCGTGTGGAGCCGAGGCTCAGGTGCCGGTGAGGTGCTCGGGGCGTACCGGCGTCCTGTTGAGCTCCAGGCCCGTCGCGTTCCGGATCGCCGCGAGGACGGCCGGGGTCGACGACAGGGTGGGGGCCTCCCCGATGCCACGGAGCCCGTACGGGGCGTGGTCGTCGGCGAGTTCGAGCACGTCGACCGGGATGGTCGGGGTGTCGAGGATGGTGGGGATCAGGTAGTCCGTGAAGGACGGGTTGCGCACCTTCGCGGTCTTCGGGTCGACGATGATCTCCTCCATGACGGCGACACCCAGCCCCTGGGTGGTGCCGCCCTGGATCTGGCCGACGACGGAGAGCGGGTTGAGCGCCTTGCCGACGTCCTGGGCACAGGCCAGTTCGATGACCTTGACCAGGCCGAGTTCGGTGTCGACCTCGACGACCGCGCGGTGGGCGGCGAAGGAGTACTGGACGTGGCCGTTGCCCTGTCCGGTGCGGAGGTCGAACGCCTCGGTGGGCCGGTGGCGCCACTCCAGCTCGAAGTCGACCGCCTCGTCCTCCAGTACGTCGACCAGGTCGGCCAGCACCTCGCCGTCGTCGGTGACGACCTTGCCGCCCTCCAGCAGCAGTTCGGCGGTGGCCCACGCGGGGTGGTACGTACCGAACTTGCGGCGGCCCATCTCCAGGACCTTCTCGCGGACGGCCTCGCAGGAGTGCTTCACGGCGCCGCCGGTGACGTAGGTCTGCCGGGACGCGGAGGTGGAGCCGGCCGAGCCGACCTGGGTGTCGGCCGGGTGGATGGTGACCTGGGCGACGCCGAGTTCGGTACGGGCGATCTGGGCGTGGACGGTGACGCCGCCCTGCCCGACCTCCGCCATGGCCGTGTGCACGGTCGCGACCGGCTCACCGGCGATGACCTCCATGCGCACCCGGGCGGTGGAGTAGTCGTCGAAGCCCTCGGAGAAGCCGACGTTCTTGAGGCCGACCGCGTAGCCGATGCCGCGTACGACGCCTTCGCCGTGGGTGGTGTTGGACAGTCCACCCGGCAGGGCCCGTACATCGGCCTGCCGGCCGGCCACCTCCCACTGGCGCTCGGGCGGCAGCGGCCTGGCCTTGACCCGGCGCAGCAGTTCGGCGACCGGGGCGGGCGAGTCGACGACCTGTCCGGTCGGCAGAAGGGTGCCCTGCTCCATGGCGTTGAGCTGCCTGAACTCGACCGGGTCCATGCCCAGTTCGGCGGCGACCTTGTCCATCTGGGCCTCGTAGGCGAAGCAGGCCTGCACCGCGCCGAAGCCGCGCATGGCGCCGCAGGGCGGGTTGTTGGTGTAGAGCGCGATGGCCTCGATGTCGACGTGGTCGATGACGTACGGGCCGACGGAGAGCGAGGAGGCGTTGCCGACCACGGCCGGGGAAGCGGACGCGTAGGCTCCGCCGTCCAGCACGATGCGGCATCTCATATGGGTCAGCTTGCCGTCGCGGGTGGCGCCGTGCTCGTACCAGAGCTTCGCCGGGTGCCGGTGGACGTGTCCGAAGAAGGACTCGAACCGGTTGTAGACGATCTTGACCGGCTTGCCGGTGCGCAGGGCGAGCAGGCAGGCGTGGATCTGCATGGACAGGTCCTCGCGGCCGCCGAAGGCCCCGCCGACGCCGGAGAGCGTCATGCGGACCTTGTCCTCGGGCAGGCCCAGGACCGGTGCGATCTGGCGGAGGTCGGAGTGGAGCCACTGGGTGGCGACGTACAGGTCGACGCCGCCGTCCTCGGCGGGCACGGCGAGGCCGGACTCGGGGCCGAGGAACGCCTGGTCCTGCATGCCGAAGACGTATTCACCGCTCACCACGACATCGGCGCGGGCCGCCGCCGCGTCCGCGTCGCCGCGGACGATGGGCTGGCGGTGGACGATGTTGGGGTGCGGTACGTGCCCTGCGTGGTGGTCGTCGCGTCCCTCGTGGACGAGGATCGCGTCGGGGGCGGTGGCGGAGGCCTCGTCGGTGATGACGGGCAGTTCGCGGTAGTCGATCCTGATCTTCGCGGCGGCGCGGCGAGCCGTCTCCGGGTGGTCGGCGGCGACGAGCGCCACCGGTTCGCCGTGGTGGCGGACCTTGCCGTGGGCGAGCACGGGAGTGTCCTGGATCTCCAGGCCGTAGTTCTTCACCGAGGTCGGCAGGTCGTCGTAGGTGAGTACGGCGTAGACACCGGACGTGGCGAGCGCCTCCGAGGTGTCGATGGAGACGATCTCGGCGTGCGCGACCGTGGAGCGCAGTGTGTGGCCCCAGAGCATGTCCTCGTGCCACATGTCGGAGGAGTACGCGAACTCGCCGGTGACCTTGAGGATGCCGTCGGGGCGGAGCGTGGACTCGCCGATGCCGCCCTTGGTGCGGGTGCCCTGGTTGATGCTGGTGGGGTTGCCGGTTACGCCCATCGTCAGACCGTTTCTTCCGCGCGGGCGGCCGCGAGGCGGACCGCGTCGAGGATCTTCTCGTAGCCGGTGCAGCGGCAGAGGTTGCCGGAGAGCGCCTCGCGGATGTCCGCGTCGGACGGTTCCGGGTTGCGTTCCAGCAGCTCGTCGGCGGCGACCAGCAGGCCGGGGGTGCAGAAGCCGCACTGGACGGCTCCGGCGTCGATGAACGCCTGCTGGATCGGGGAGAGTTCACCGCCTTCCCGGGTCTCCTCGCCGGCCGGCCTGGCCTGCCACTGCCGGGCCTCGTCGAGCGCCGTGCCGCACGCGCCGGAGGCGCAGCCGCTGCCCGGGTGCTGCTCGGAGCGGTGGGCGGCGAAGTCGGCGAGGCCCTCCACCGTGACGACCTCGCGCCCCTCCACCTGTCCCGCCGCGACCAGGCAGGAACAGACCGGCACACCGTCCAGGCGGACCGTGCAGGAGCCGCACTCGCCCTGCTCGCAGGCGTTCTTGGAGCCGGGCAGGCCCATCCGTTCGCGCAGCACGTAGAGGAGGGACTCGCCCTCCCAGACGTCGTCCGCCTCGTGCCTGCGGCCGTTGACCGTGAAATTGACGCGCATGATCAGGCAGCTCCTTCGGTGCTGCGGCCGTTGCCGCGGTACGACTCCCAGGTCCAGCCGAGGGTGCGGCGGGCCATGATCCCGACCGCGTGCCGGCGATAGCTCGCGGTGCCGCGCACATCGTCGATCGGGTTGCAGGCGCCGGCGGCGAGCATGGCGAACTGCTTGGCGATGGACGGGGTGATGATCGTTCGGCTGTCCCAGAACCCGCCCTCTTCGAGCGCGGCGTTCAGGAATTCCTCGGCCGCCTTCGCCCGTACGGGCGTGGGGGCGGCCGAGCCGATGCCGGTGCGCACCGTGCGGGTCTCGGGGTGCAGGGCCAGGCCGAAGGCGCAGACGGCGATGACCATCGCGTTGCGGGTGCCGACCTTGGAGTACTGCTGCGGCCCGTCGGCCTTCCTGATGCGCACGGCCCGGATCAGCTCGTCCGGTTCGAGGGCATTGCGCTTGACGCCGGTGTAGAAGGCGTCGATCGGGATCATCCTGGTCCCGCGTACGGATTCGGCCTCGACCTCGGCGCCCGCGGCGAGCAGCGCCGGGTGGGCGTCCCCGGCGGGCGAGGCGGTGCCCAGGTTGCCGCCGACGCCGCCGCGGTTGCGGATCTGGGGCGAGGCGACGGTGTGCGAGGCGAGCGCCAGTCCGGGCAGCTCGGCCCGCAGGTGCTCCATGATGTGGCTGTACGGGACGGAGGCGCCGAGCCGTACGTTCTCCTGGCCCACCTCCCACTCGGTCAGCTCTCCGATGCGGTTCAGGTCCAGGAGGTACTCGGGCCGCCGGTGGTCGAAGTTGATCTCGACCATCACATCGGTGCCACCCGCGATGGGCACAGCCGTCGGGTGCTCGGCCTTGGCGGCGAGCGCCTCCTCCCAGCTGGCGGGGCGAAGGAAGTCCATGAGTGGCTCTCTTCTTCTCAATCGGGTCGTTCACTGGGACCGACGACAGGCCCCGGATGCGGCCGGCCCTCGACTGGTCGTTCATGTGTTGTTAACGCGGTGTGGGGCCAAGTACACAAGCCGTGCTCCACCCGGTGCAGTCACCGAAACCATGAAGGAGTTGGCTGGTCGATCTCCTCGTCTTGTAGATTCGAACGAATGGCGGGGATCAGTAGCCTCACCGCAATACCCAGTTTTCACCCGCACCAACGAAAGAGATCGGCGGCGACGAGATGCGGCTGCGCGCACTGCTGGAGACCGACGCGCTGGGCCTGCGGCTGCTCGGCGGCGAGGACGAGCTGGACCGTTCGGTCCGCGGCGTGATGACCACCGACCTGCGGGATCCCAGCCGCTACCTGTCGGGCGGCGAGCTGGTCCTCACGGGCCTGGCCTGGCGCCGGGACGCGGCGGACTCGGAGCCGTTCGTACGGATCCTGGCGGGTGCCGGCGTGGCCGGGCTCGCGGCGGGCGAGGCGGAGCTCGGCGACATCCCCGGCGATCTGGTGGAGGCGTGCGCGCGGCACCGGCTGCCGCTCTTCGCCGTCCATGAGACCGTCGCGTTCGCAACGATCACCGAGCATGTGGTGCGCCAGGTGTCCGGTGAGCGGGCGGGCGATCTGGCGGCGGTCGTGGACCGGCACCGCAGGCTCATGACCTCGGGTCCGGCGGGCGGCGGGCCCGAGGTGGTCCTGGATCTGCTCGGATCCGACCTCGACCTGCATGCCTGGGTGCTCTCCCCCACCGGCCGGCAGATCGCGGGCGCCGGCGAAACGTCACTGCCCGGACCGGTCGGCGCCGCGCTGGCCGGCCACCATCTGGCCGCCACCCGCACCGGCCGCCGCGCCCCGCACCGGGCCACGGTCGACGGCACCGCGTATTCGCTCTTCCCGATCCGGAACACCGGCCGCGGCGCCGTCCCGGCCTCCCGCGACGTCCGTGAGTCGGTGCTCTCGGACTGGCTGCTCGCGGTCGAGACGGACGCGAGCGACTGGCCGCCGGCCCGGCTGGATCTGCTCCAGGGCGTCACCCAGCTGATCGCCGTCGAACGGGACCGGCGCGACGCGGCCCGTACGGTACGCCGCAGGCTCGCCCAGGAAGTCCTGGAGCTGGTCCAGACGGGTGCCCCGCCGGCCGAGATCGCCGCCAGGCTGCGGGTCGCGGCCCCGGTGCTGCTGCCGGGGCTCGGGTCCGCGCCGCACTGGCAGGTCGTGGTGGCGCGGGTCGAGTGGGGCGGCGCGGAGGGCCAGTCCGCCGCCGGCGCCCCGGCGGGGTCCGGTTCCGCCGTCGCGGGCGGCCCGGTCTCCCAGGCGCTGCTGGAGGAGATCCTGGTCGACCCCGCGGTCACCGGCCCCGAGTCGGCGGACCGGATCGCGGTCGCCCATACGGGCGAGGAGGCCGTCGCCCTTGTGCCGCTGCCCGCCGTCACCGCGCCCGCGCCGGACCGGGACGCCGCGCACACCGAGGCGGGCGTGGATCCCGCGCTCCATGCCGATGTGCTGCTCGCCGCCGTCCGCGAACCGCTCTCCGCGGGCCTCGCCGACGACGGCCGGCTGACCCTGGGTGTCAGCGCGGCCGTCCATTCGCCCGAGGGACTGCGCGGTGCCCTGGAGGAGGCCCGGCACGCCCGCCGGGTGGCGGCGGCCCGCCCCGGCCGGGTCTGCGCGGCCGGACACCACGAGCTGGCCTCGCACGTGCTGCTGCTGCCGTTCGTCCCCGACGACGTGCGCCGCGCGTTCACCGCACGCCTGCTCGACCCGCTGCGCGACTACGACCGGCGCCACCGCGCGGAGCTGATCCCGACGCTGGAGGCGTTCCTGGACTGCGACGGATCGTGGACCCGCTGCGCGGCCCGGCTCCACCTGCACGTCAACACGTTGCGCTACCGGGTGGGGCGAATCGAGCAGTTGACGGGACGTGACCTTTCGCGGCTGGAGGACAAGCTCGATTTCTTCCTCGCCCTGCGTATGAGCTGATTTCCCGGCCCTGTCACGGCTGTTGGCGGCTCCGTTCGTTTGTGAAATCTTTCACCTGAGATTGAACGACCCCTTGGCCCGGCGTGCCGATCCGTGCTGAGATGCGGCCAGACTCACAGCTCAATGGCGCGCTAGGGGAGGGCAATGTGGCGCATACCGCCATGTCTGGTTCCGGAACGACAGCAGATGACGATCCGCCGCTCCAGACAGCGGTATGGCGGCTGCGGTCACGCGCCTGCTGGACGGACGCCGCAGCGCTGCTCGAGCCCGGCGCCGGCACCGATCCGGCCGCCGCGCTCCAGCGGACCGCCCTGCTGACCGAACGGTGCCTGTACACCGGAAAGGGCTGGACCGACGCCGAGGACGCCTTGCGTACCGCGGAGGCGCTGGCCCACGACGACGACGAACGCGGCGCGGCCGCGTGCGAACGCGGCCATCTGGCGTACGCGTCGACACTCCTGGGGGTACGCGACCGGGCTGACGAGGCCAGTGTCGCGCTGAGCCGGGCCGCCGCGCTGCTCGCCCCGTCCGCGCCGGGCCGTCCGCTGCTGGACTTCCGGCGGGGTCTGATCGCGCAGAACATCGCCGACTCGCCGGAGGCCGCGCGCGCCGCGTACCGCAGGGCCCACGCCGGGGCCACCGCCCAGGGGGACGCGCTGCTGCTCTCCTCGACCTGGCGCCATCTCGCCCTGCTGGCCCTGCGCGAGGGCGAACTGGCGGAGGCCCGGCACGGCTTCGCGGAGTCCCTGCGGATAAGGGAGGAGCTGGGCTATCTGATCGGTACGGCTCCGGCCCTCATCGCCCTCGCGGACTCCGAGCCGGAGCCCGAGCTGGCGACCCGGCTGCGCGCCGAGGCGGGCCGGCTGTTCCGGCTGCTCGGGGGCGTGCCGACGTGGCTGGCGCCCCATCTGGACCCGCCTCCCGCGGAGACGGCCGAGGCGAACTGAGGCCGGGCGTCGGTCGGCAGCCAGGACGGGCCCCGGGTCCGGGGTGCCTCGCCCGGTCAGCCCTCGACGCCGGTGAAGTGCTCCCGTACCAGCGACTGCACGACGGCCAGGTCCTGGGCGATCAGTGCGTCGAGCAGAGCGGTGTGCTCGGCCGCGTCGGCGAGGAGGTCGGCGCGGCGGGTGATGGGGTTGCTCTCCAGCGGCCACTGGGAGCGGCGGTGCAGGTCGTCGGCGACCTGCACCAGCTGCTCGTTGCCGCAGAGCGCGAGGACCGCGCCGTGGAAGGCCCGGTCGGACTCGGCATAGCCGGCCCGGTCGCCCACGGCCGCGGCGGCCACCGTGGCCTCGGCCAGCGGGCGCAGGGCGCACCAGGCCCCGGGCGGGACGGTCCGGGCCAGCCGCAGCATCACGGGGACCTCGATCAGGGCGCGCACCTCGGCCAGTTCGGCGAGCTCGCGCGGGCCGCGCTCGGACACCCGGAACCCTCGGTTCGGTACGACCTCGACGGCGCCCTCGATGGCCAGCTGCTGCATCGCCTCGCGCACCGGTGTGGCGGAGACCCCGAACCGGGCACCGAGAGCCGGGGCCGAATAGACCTGCCCCGGAACCAGTCGGCCGTCGACCAGGGCGGCGCGCAGCGCCTCCAGGATCTGGCCGCGTACGGAGTGCCGCTGCACCACCGCGCGCGGGGCGGGCGGCTCGCTGTGGGTGTGTTCGCCACGCGCCTGCTCGCCACGCACCTGCTCGCCACGCGTCTGTTCGGGCACCCGGACGACCGCCGGGACGGTCGCGGGCGCGGCGGTCCCGTACGCCTCACGCGCTCTGCCCTGCTCCACTCGGAACCTCCTCGGCCGGACGCGGGCGCGGCTCGCGTGCGCCATGCCTCTTGTGCACGATAGGCGCAGGACGCCGCAGTTCAAACATCGATCCGGTCGGGTAAGGTAAGGCTAACCTGCAAACGGTCGCGATTCGGTGGTCCCTGCATGACACTCCCCGCCCTGCTCCCCGGCACCACGGCGTCCGCCGTGACGGACGCCTACGCGCGCCTGGCCGAGGTCTTTCCCGGGCTGCGCGCGCAGGTGCTGGCGGATGACGAGACCGCCCCTCGCGGCACCGGCTGGGTGGGTGCCGACGAGCTGGCGGCGGGGGGTGCCGCGCTCGACGCCTTCCTCGCCTGGGACCACGCCCAGGTGGTGCGGGACTACGGGCAGCAGCCCCGCCCCGACGTGGTCGCCAGCTTCGGGCTGCACCGCTACGCCTGGCCCGCCTGCCTGTTGGTGACGGTGCCCTGGTTCCTGCATCGGCGGGTGCCCCGGATTCCCGTCGGGGACGTGGCGTTCCAGCGGGCGCTGGGTCATCTGACCCTCCGGGTGAGGGAGTTCGCCTGCCTGCCGGACGATCCGGCCGCCGCGTTGCCGGGCGCCCGCGTGGTATCCGACGAGGCGGCGCTGCGGGCCGAGGTGCTCGCGGCGGTGGCCGACCACATCGGCCCGGTGCTCGACGGCTTCGGACCTCGGATGCGGCGTGGCAGGCGCGCGCTGTGGGGCATGGCGACGGACGAGATCGTCGAGGGGCTCTGGTACATCGCCCATCTGCTCGGCGAGGAACGACGGGCGATGGCCGAGCTGGAGGCACTCCTGCCGGGCACCACGAAGCCGTACGTCGGCTCCGCGGGCTTCCGTGATCTGACCGGGCCGGGCGGCGAATCGCTGCCCACCCGCGACCGGGCGAGCTGCTGCCTGTTCTACACGCTGCGCCCCGAGGACACCTGCGTCACCTGCCCGCGTACCTGTGACGCCGACCGGGTGCGGAAGCTGACGCCCGCTCACTGATCAACACCACTCGCGCGAGTAGTACAATTCGAACGCAACTCATCGGTCGCGTGCGGGCATTCGAGCCGACCCCGGTCTTCCGTACGCCGTGCCGACCCAATGGCGTTCTCTTGCCCCGAAACCCCCTGTGCATGATGGGGTTTCGGCAATCATGGCGCCCGAAATGCCCTACGCAATGCAAGGGACCGCGCATGAGACTGACCGACATATCGCTGAATTGGCTGCTTCCGGGCGCCGTGCTGCTCGTGGGAGTCCTGGCGGCGGTGGCGGTGGTCGCGCGCGGCAAGCGCGCCGCTGACACATCCGCGGCCGAGGACAGCTGGGAACGCAGCGAGGAGCGTCGCAGACGCAAGGAGGCCTTGTACGCCACCGCCTCGTACGTACTGCTGTTCTGCTGTGCGGCGGTCGCCGCCGCGCTCTCCTTCCACGGGCTCGTCGGCTTCGGCGAGCAGAACCTCGGCCTCTCCGGGGGCTGGGAGTACCTCGTACCCTTCGGCCTCGACGGCGCGGCCATGTTCTGTTCCGTACTCGCGGTGCGCGAGGCCAGCCACGGTGACGCGGCGCTCGGCTCGCGCCTGCTCGTGTGGACGTTCGCCGGCGCCGCCGCCTGGTTCAACTGGGTGCACGCGCCGCGCGGGATCGACCACGCGGGCGCCCCGCACTTCTTCGCGGGGATGTCGCTCTCGGCGGCCGTGCTCTTCGACCGGGCACTGAAGCAGACCCGCCGGGCCGCGCTGCGCGAGCAGGGCCTGGTGCCCCGTCCGCTGCCGCAGATCCGGATCGTCCGGTGGCTGCGCGCCCCCCGGGAGACCTTCGGCGCCTGGTCGCTGATGCTGCTGGAAGGCGTACGCACGCTGGACGAGGCGGTCGACGAGGTACGCGAGGACAGGCGGGAGAAGGAACAGAACCGCCTCCGCAGGAAGGACCAGGAGAAGCTGGACCGGGCCCACATCAAGGCGCTGAACCGGCAGAACCGGGCCTGGCGCCGGGTCGGCCGTGGCGGCACCCAGGTGGACGTCCAGGCCATCGCCCCCACGGCGGGCTCCGCGTCCGTCGTGGAGCCCGCCATATCCGAGCCGGGACAACTGCCGTTGCGCCCCCGGCCATCCCTGCAAGCCGTGACGGGTCCGAGCGCCACCGCTCCGGGCCGGAGCCCGAATGATCCGGTCACCGTCGACCTCACCGCCGAGGACGACACCCAGGCACTGCCCCGGCTCGATTCGCTGGAGCGGAAACTGAAGGATCTGGAGCAGCAGTTCGGCTGATCCGCAGTCACAGGCCCTGACGGCCCGGTTCCCTTCCGGTCCGTCAGGGCCTTTCGCCGTCCAGCTCGAACCAGACGACCTTGCCCAGCGCATGGGCGCTGACTCCCCAGGCGTCCGCGAGGCTCCGCACCAGGAAGAGCCCTCGGCCATGCGTACCGTCGTCGGCGTTCGGTACGTACGACAGGGGCAGCCCGGACACGAAGTCCCGTACCTCCACCCGTAATTTGGCGGGCGCCACGCTCACCGTGACGACCGCGCCGTGTCCCGTGTGGATCAGCGCATTGGTCACCAGCTCGCTGAGCAGGAGCTCCGCCACCTGGGCCGGTTCGGTACCCCACCGGTAGCGCAGGAACTCGCGTAACGCATGGCGCACTTCACCCACGGCCGCCAGATCGGTGTGGACCAGTCTGCGATGCAGTCGGACCGGCTGCCGCTCCTTCGCCCCCGGCTCGTGCGAGGCCTCACCCTCCATGGAATCGGCATCTCCCTGACGTTCCATCATTTCCCCCGCCCGCACAGTGAATCGCCCCCTTCTCGTGGTCCCGGTCTCCCGTGTCGGATGCTTCTCGTAGAACTCCTTCGCGGAACACGTTCACGGGATGCATGCCCCGCTGACGGGCCGCCACGCTTGTCGACTCATCAATAAGTGAACGGAGAACCGGAACCGGCCGGAGGGCTGCCGGAGGACTGCCGGACATCTGCGCGACACATTTCCCCCCTCGGGTTAACTTCCAAAAAATTCACATCGGTTGGCGTTGACGGGACCGTGTCTACGCGCGTCATCATGGTGCCTATGCGAATCCCCCCACGGATCACCACGCTCGGTGGCGCAGCCGCCCTCCTGTCCGTCATCCTCGTCGGCACCCCGGCCACCACGGCCACCGCCTCCACCGCCTCCTCCACCTCCGTCTCCATCACGTCGGTCGGCAGCATCTGTTACTCGGCGCTGCCCGCCCAGGCGCACGACACCCTCGACCTGATCGACGCGGGCGGCCCGTTCCCGTACTCGCAGGACGGCTCCGTCTTCCAGAACCGTGAAGGCGTCCTGCCCGGCCAGAGCACCGGCTACTACCACGAGTACACGGTCGTCACCCCCGGCTCCCCGACCCGCGGTGCGCGCCGGATCGTCACCGGCGAGAAGGCGCAGGAGGACTACTACACCGGCGACCACTACGCCACTTTCGACCTGATCGACCAGGGCTGCTGAAGCCCGGCCCCTCCGGACCGATCCGCGCCGTAGACCCCCACCTGCGGCGCGGATCACGTTCCGGGGCCGGCAAACGGACCCGTACGCTCCACGACTTGTACCCTCCCCCCATGACCGTGACCTATGTGATCGACGGCTCCCGGGTCACCGGCCTGGAGCAGTTCTGGGAAGTGATCGGCGAGGCCGTGAACGGCCCGGGTGGATATTTCGGCCGCAATTTCGACGCCCTCGCGGACTGCCTGCACGGCGGGATGGGCACCCCGGACGACGGCGACTTCGTATTCGAGTGGCGGGACCACGCGCTCTCCGCACGGGCCCTGGGCCACGAGGAGACGGCCCGGCAGCTGCGGCGGAGCCTGGACCGGGCCCACCCCAGCAACCGGGCGGCGCTCCGCCACCGGCTCGACGAGGCACTCGCGGGGCGCGGACCGACGCTCTTCGACCAGCTCGTGGAGATCCTGCGGAACGACGGGCCGGGCATCCTGCGGCTGTTGTGAGCTCCGGGCCGTGTTCGGCGGACGCGCCCCGGAGAGGAACAGCACCGGTCGGCCGAGCGGGATCACCACTCGGCCGACCGATACCGTGGGGGTCGTAGGGATCAGAACTCGGTGGTGACCTTGGCTCCGTCGAACGCCTCGGTGCCGTAGAGGCTGATGTAGTGGTAGCCCGGCGCCGGGTTGTTGACGGTCAGGGTGTGCTCGTTACCTGCGCCGACGGACTTGTCGGTGTAGGCCTTGGTGGTCGCCCACTCCTGCGAGCTGTAGTAGAGATCGGCGTCACCCGTGCCGCCGGAGGCGGTGATCTTCAGCTGGGTGGTGCCGGCCGGGATGACGACGGCCAGGTAGGCGTAGTCGCCCTTGACGGCCTTCAGCCCGCTGCGCATGCAGTTCTGGCCCAGCAGCCTGGTGTCGGCGTCCTTGCACTCGGTGATCTCACCGGGCGGGTTGGTGGACCCGCCGCCGCAGGCACCGGCCGCGCAGGCGGCCAGCCAGGTGTTCCAGTCGGCGTCGTAACGGCTGCCGATGGTCGACGTGAGCAGGGTGCGGGCGCCGTCCCAGTCGCCCTTGCGGTAGAGGCCGAGCAGGGTGTCGACGTCGGAGCGGTGGGATTCAAGCATGTAACGGACGGCCAAGTAGCCCCAGTTGTAGACGCGGGTCTGGTCGGCGTTGTCGTAGGTGGTGTCGAACAGGGTCCGCAGGGTGTAGGTGCGGTTGGCGGCCTGGGCGACGGCGTCGTCGTAGGTGACCTTGCGGTACGAGTACGAGACGAACTCCGCGAAGCCCTCCACCCACCAGACGGTCGGGGTGGTCATTCCGGCGGCGAAGTCGCCGTACATGTTGAAGCGGCCGTCGAGGTAGTGGGTGTACTCGTGGTTGAGGTTCCAGATCTGGAAGTCGGGGCGGGCCCACTCGGCCTCGTAGGCGATGAACCGGGGCTGGTTGCCCTCGGCCTTGGGGTCGCCCTCCAGGTACATGCCACCGTTGTTGGTGTCGATGCCGAAGATCACTCCGGCGTAGGTCTGGTAGTCAGTGCTGGAGTTGAAGGCCACGACCTCGATGGTCTTGTTGTTGTCGTCGGCGACCGCGCCGTTGTCCCGGGCCACCTCGTGGAAGTAGGCGTCCTGGTCGCGCAGGCTGGTGCAGCTGGCTTCGAGCTCCTCCGCGGTCATGTCCTGCGCCCGGATGGTGATGCTGTCGCTACAGGTGTGCTTCACCGGCAGGACGGCCTTCTCCAGACGCTCCGCGAGGTCACAGGCGCCGTAGGCCGCGCAGTTGTCCTTGTCGTAGGCGTCGACCATCTTGGCCAGATTGACCCAGAGCGGGGCGGTGGGGCCGTCGATGGAGCTCTTGCCCATCAGGTCGACCGCGAGCGGGCTCGCCTTGGCGCGCAGCGAGTCCTCCTTGAGGAAGCGGCCGAGCTCAAGTCCCGCGTTGGAGACAAGGAACGACTGCTTGGTGTCCAGCAGGTCGAGGTGGTTCGCGGCGAAGTCGTGCAGGGAGTTCAGCACGCTGGAATCGGCCTCGATGGCGCTGATGAACTCCGGCACCTGGTGGCCCCGGAACATGACCGTGTACACGCTGTTCACGGCGTTGACCATGTACCAGGAGCTGTTGTACGAGGAGTCGTAGTCGGCCAGCATCCGCTTGACGATGTTCAGGTAACGGGCGTTCTCCCCGGCGCTGTCGACCAGGATGATCGCCTCGGACAGGCTCTCGCCGTTGGCGTCGGTGACGTCGAAGGCGTGCGAGGAGCCGAAGAAGCCGTCGAGCGCGCCCTGGATGGCCGTGCGCAGGCGCGGCCCGTACTCTCCGACGGTGTCGGGGTCGTAGTACTGCACGTAGTAGCCGGCCCGGAGGAAGAGGACCAGCTGGGGCATGCCGGTGCTGCTGTCACCGGGGTAGGAGGCCGACGCGTCGCGCATGGCATCGGCGATGGTGACCATCTGGTCCTCGCGGAAGGCGTTGTAGCCGTCCTGGCCCTTGAGACGGAACAGCGTGTTGACGCAGTCGGTGGCCGCCGCCTTGACCTTCTCGACCAGGGCGCTTCCGGTGTTGTTGGTGAAATCGGTGGTGTTGCACTCGGCCGCGGCCTTGCCGAGCTTCTTGGCGCGGCGCTTCTCGGCCTTCATCGAAGGTGCCGGGTGGCTCGGAAGCGCGGTGGCCTGGTCGTCGTAGTCCCGCTTGAGCGCGTCCTTGGACGCGGACAGTGGCGGCCGGTCGGCGGCCTTGAGCGACTTGCGTTCGACGTGAGCGGCATCGTCGGCGGGTGCCGTCAGCGCCTCGGCGGTGGGGCCGCCGGGGTCCTCGGTCCGGGTTTCCGCCCGTCCCTGAGCGGCGCCCGAGGAGTGGGGCGCCGCGGCCGACGCGGCGGGGCGTTGCTCGACGGCCTGGCTCGGTGCCGTGAACAGGCCCACGCCCAGGCATGCTGCCAGGACCACAGTGGACAATCCGGTTATTCTCTGTCGAACCATAAGGTTCTTCACGTGCCGCCTCCCAGCGGAGTGGTGACCGCGCGACAGGGCGCGGTTGTGGGGGAATGCAAGAGGCCGGTGGCGGACCGGGTCTGAACTGCACTCACGTTGTGACATGAGCACGGCCCCTTTCCTCTTGCGCGCTGTACAATGGCACATGTCACATGTTCTTTGGAACCCCTCTCGCGCACATTCATCCGCGCGACAACTTCTCGTCGCAGCACGGGATATGACACGCGGCCCCGAACGCGTCGGCCGCCACCGCCGGTTTCCCGACCACCGCACCACCGTGTCGCCGGAGAGCCGGAATTCCGGCCCCGCCCCCGGTCCCACAGAGCCCCCGAGGAGCAATGCCCGTGTCCCGTTCCTTCTCCGCGCCCCGCACCGGCAGCCACGACCTGCCGGTGCCACCCGCCCTGGACGCCTTCATGGGCACCGGGTGGGCCAAGTCCCCGCTGCCGACGGACCTTCGCGTCCCCTCCATCGACGCCACCCCCGCCCGCCGGGCCCGGCTGGCCGCCCGCTTCCCGGGCGAGCGCCTGGTCATCCCGGCCGGCGCGCTCGCCGTTCGCTCCAACGACACCGACCATCGCTTCCGGCCGCACACCGGCTACGCCTGGCTCACCGCCCTCACCGGCGAGGACCAGGCCGGTCACGTCCTCGTCCTGGAACCGGACGGCGACGAGCGGCACGAAGCGGTGCTGTATCTGCGGCCCCGGTCACCACGCACCGGCCAGGAGTTCTACCGTGACCGCAGATACGGGGAGTTCTGGGTCGGGCGCAGGCCCGACCTGGCGGAGGCCGCCCGGCTGACCGGCATCCGCTGCGCGCATCTCGATGCCTGGGAGAAGCTGCTCACCGGGCCGCAGCCACCGGTGCGAGTGCTGGGCGGCGTGGACCCGTCCGTCGACGAACTGCTGCGTTCCTGCCGCGCGTTCCCGCACGGACGCTCGGCTCCGGCCGGGCTCGAAGCGGTGCTCAGTGAGCTCCGCCTCGTCAAGGACCCCTATGAGACCGGCCAGTTGCAGCAGGCCGTCGACGCGACGGTGGCGGGGTTCGAGGACGTGGTGCGAAGCCTGCCGCAGGCGCTGCGGCACCCGCGCGGCGAGCGCTGGATCGAGGGCGTCTTCGATCTGCGGGCCCGGCTGGAGGGGAATGGTCCGGGCTACTCCACGATCGCCGCCGCCGGGGCGCACGCCTGCGTCCTGCACTGGATCCGCAACGACGGACCGCTGGAACGCGACCAGTTGCTGCTCCTGGACGCCGGGGTGGAGACCGACTCGCTCTACACGGCCGACATCACCCGCACCCTGCCGCTGTCCGGCCGGTTCTCCCCCGTGCAGCGCACTGTCTACGAGCTGGTGCTCGCCGCCCAGGACGCGGGCATCGCGGCCCTGCGCCCGGGAGCGCGATTCCGTGACTTCCATCTGGCGGCCATGCGGGTCATTGCCGAAGGGCTGCACGCGTGGGGCGTGCTGCCGATGTCCGCGGACGAGGCGCTCGATCCGGACAACGGCTTCTACCGCCGGTACACGCTCTGCAGCAGCGGCCACATGCTCGGCATGGACGTGCACGACTGCGCGCAGGCGCGGGCCGACACCTATCTGGACGGGCGCCTGGAGGCCGGTCAGGTACTGACCGTGGAACCCGGGCTCTACCTCCAGCCCGACGACGAGACACTGCCGCGGTCACTGCGCGGGATCGGGGTGCGGATCGAGGACGACCTCGTGATCACCGCCGACGGCGCTCGCCTCATGTCGTCCGCGCTGCCGCGCACCGCCGACGCCATCGAGGAGTGGATGGCCTCGCTGCTGGAGACCCGGGCCTGAGACCTGCCCCCAACGGCCGCCCAGCGACGGCCGTTGGGGGCAGGGGTGTGTGGCCGTCGGAGGGCGGTGACAGGTGGAGGGCCGGGGGTGGATCAGGCCTCTGCGACCGGCAGTTTCACGCTTCTGATCCGCATGCCTCCCGCGCCCGTTTCATTGGGTTCCTCCTCGGCCCAGAGATTCCTGACATGTGACATATGAGCCAGCATGCACCTCTCGGCGCGCTCCGCGTTACCGGCGATCAAGAGGTCGAGCAGTTGGCCATGTTCCTCGGCCGACTGGACCAACAGCCCGGTTTCATCGAGCCGGTTCAGCCCGAAGAGGCGTGATCGCTTACGCAGATTGCCGACCTCCTCCACCAAGCGGCGGTTTCCCGCCAGCCCGAGCAGTTCGAGGTGGAAGCGGCGGTCCGCCTCCAGATAGCCGAGGATGTCGTGCTCGGCAGCGGCTGCGACGATTGCCTGGGCGAGTGGCCGCAGCGCCTCCAGCTCCCTGGTCCTGCCCATCCGGGCGATGCGTCCGACGGTGGGAACCTCGATCATGACCCGCAGCTCGGTGAAGTCGTCGAGATCCTGTTCGGTCAACTCCGTTATCCGGAAGCCCTTGTTGCGTACGGCTTCGACCAGGCCCTCGCGAGCCAGGTCGAGCATGGCCTCGCGGACCGGGGTGGCGGACACCCCGAAGTCCGCGGCGAGCGCGGGAGCGGAGTAGATCACCCCCGGACGGAGTTCCCCCGCGATGAGGGCCGCCCTGAGGGCGTTTGCCACCCGGTCACGCAAGTGCTCCTGCGCGGAGATGGCGTTGAGCGTCGTCAGGCGGGCCATATGTGTTCCTCCAGCACCGTGCGGGGCCTCAGAATACAATGTCACGTTTCCGCCAGGGCCCGTCGTTCCGGAGCTGTGGACAACTCGTTCAAGGCGCCGAATTCCGGTGCACCGCCGCGGCGACAGCGAGGTCCTCCCAGCCCATCCCGACGCTCTTGAAGAACCGGGGACCCTCGAAGTCGGCCGGCATTTCCTCAAGGTTGCGACCGGTCACCAGCTCGGCGAGGTTGGCGACGATGTCCTCGGCCCCGAAGGCGCCCTCCGCCAGCGGGATCAGCAGATCGCCCGCCTCCGACAACGCCGCCGACCGCGATTCGACGATGACGGCGGCGCGTGACACCAGCGCGGTGTCGACCTCCCGGGCATCGGGGGTGTGCGAGCCGACCGCGACGACCGTCGCCCCGTCCGGCACGAGGGAACCGTCGAACAGCGGGGTGGCGGAGGTGGTGCAGCAGAGCACCAGATCGGCCGTGGCGACCTCACCGGCTCCGTGCCCCTGCCCCGCGCGGGCGTCCACCCCGAGTCGGCGGGCGTGCTCGGCCAGTGCCTCGGCCCGGTGCGGATTGCGGCCGACCACGGTGACCCGTTCGACCCGGCGTTCCGCGAGCACCGCGGCGAGGTGCCCGTACGCCTGGGGGCCGGTTCCGAAGAGCACCAGATGGCGCACGACGGGCCCGGTGAGGTGGCGGATCGCCAGTGCGGACACGGCCGGTGTACGCAGGGTGGTGAGCGCGGCCCCGTCCAGCAGGGCGAGCGGCAGCAGCGTGGGGGCGTCGAGCAGCAGATAGCTTCCGGTGATCCGGGGCAGGCCGCGCGCCGGGTTGTCCGGCGCGACCCCGGCAATCTTCACTCCGGTCACCTGCCGGGTGGTCGCGGGCATGATCAGCAGCTCCCCGCCGGGCACTGTGACATGGTGCCGGGCCGGCGCCGTCTCCGGATCCAGTCCCCCGCTCAGCGCCGCCTCCAGTGCATCCACGGCTCCGGTCGGTCCCAGGGCCTCGATGTCGTCGGCGCCGAGCAGGGGAAGATTCACAGCAGGAATCCTTCGGGAAAGGGGTCGGACGGGTTCAGGAAGAATTGTGCGGTACCGGTGATCCAGGCGCGGCCGGTGACGGTGGGGACAACGGCCGGCAGCCCGCCCACCGTGGTCTCCTGGACAAGACGTCCGGTGAACGAGGTACCGATGAACGACTCGTTCACGAAGTCGGTGTCCAGGGGGAGTTCACCGCGTGCGTGCAGCTGGGCCATGCGGGCCGAGGTGCCGGTCCCGCAGGGTGATCGGTCGAACCAGCCGGGGTGGATGGCCATCGCGTGCCGGGAGTGGCGGGCGTCGGAACCGGGTGCGATGCACTGCACGTGCTTGAGGCCGTGAATGTGCGGGTCCTCGGGGTGGACGGGCCGGTCGGTGGCGTTGACCGCGTCCATCAGAGCGAGCCCGGCGGCCAGGATGTCGTCCTTGCGCGCCCGGTCGAAGGGCAGCCCGAGGTCGGACAGCTGAAGCATCGCGTAGAAGTTCCCGCCGTAGGCGAGGTCGTAGCGCAACGTTCCGTAGCCGGGTACGTCCACCGTCCGGTCGAGCGCGACGCTGAAGGCCGGAACGTTGGTGAAGGTCGCCGCGGTGGCCGCGCCGTCCTTCACCTGCACGTCGACGCTGACGAGCCCGGCCGGGGTGTCCAGTCGCACGGTGGTGACGGGTTCGGTGACCTCCACCATGCCGGTCTCCACCAGTACGGTCGCCACCCCGATGGTGCCGTGCCCGCACATCGGCAGGAGGCCGGAGACCTCTATGTAGAGGACACCGAAGTCCGCGTCCGGCCGGGTGGGCGGCTGGAGGATCGCGCCACTCATGGCCGCGTGACCGCGCGGTTCGTACATGAGCAGGGTGCGCACGGCATCCCGGTGCTCCTGGAAGTGGTTGCGCCGTTCGGCCATCGTGGCACCGGGGATGGTGCCGATGCCGCCGGTGATGACGCGGGTGGGCATGCCCTCGGTGTGTGAGTCGACGGCATGGAAAATGTGACGTGTCTGCAAGGCTCCCCCTGATGGGTCACGGCGTAGACGATGAACGCGGGAACGGGACGGAACCGGCCGGTCCGGGCAGGGCCTGGCGCGGCTCCGCCCGGACGTACGGGCCGGGCGCCGTTCTCAGTGGAGACCCCCGGCGAGCGCCTTCTCCGTCGCGGCGCGTACGGCGGCGGCGTCGTCGGCGGGGAGGGGGAACCGCGGCGGACGGGTGCGGCCGCCGTGGCGTCCGGCGACGTCCATGGATGCCTTGATGGCCTGGACGAACTCCGGCTTCGAGTCCCACCTCAGCAGCTCGTGCAGCTCCCGGTACAGCGGCAGAGCGGTTGCCATGTCACCGGTGACAGCGGCCCGGTACAGATCGACGCAGCAGGACGGCAACATGTTCGGGCAACCCGCGATCCACCCGACGGCGCCGGCGAGCGCCAGCTCCAGCAGTACGTCGTCGGCGCCCACGAGCACATCGAGACCGGGCGCCTGCTCGGCGATCTCGTACGCTCTGCGGACGTCGCCGCTGAACTCCTTGACGGCCACGATGCTGCCGTCCTGGTGGAGGCGGGCGAGCAGGTCCGGTGTCAGATCCACCTTGGTGTCGTACGGGTTGTTGTACGCGACGACCGGCACCCCGGCCTCGGCCACCTCGGCGTAGTGGGCGCGCACCGCCTCGTCCTCGCAGCGGTATCCGTTGGGCGGCAGGAGCAGTACGGAACCGGCGCCCGCCTCGGCGGCCTGTTCCGCCCAGCGCCGTGATTCCGCGCTGCCGTAGGCGGAGACGCCCGGCATGACGCGGCTGCCGTCGCCCGCGGCCTCGACGGCGACCCGGACCACCTGCTCGCGTTCGCTGTCGGTCAGGGTCTGGTACTCCCCCAGTGAGCCGTTGGGCACCACTCCGTCGCAGCCCGCCTCGATGAGCTGCCGCACATGGGTGGCGTAGGCGTCGTAGTCGATGGTGCAGTCGTCGCGCAGGGTGACCGGGGTGGCGACCATGACGCCGTGCCAGGGGCGGGTGCGCGGGTGGGTGTTCGTCTGCATCGTGGCTCCTTGAGAGGTGTGACATGTCACGGTGTGGCGATACGCGGACGACGGTTGGCGAACGCGGCGTTCCGGTGTGCGGGAACCCGAACGGGCGGGCCGTCGGGCTCCGGGGGCAGGACTGGCTGTGAGGGGGCGGGGGAGGCCCGGCCTTGGGGGCTGGTGGCCGGGCTACCCGGGCCCGGCCAGGTCGGCGAGCGTGGAGAGCTTCACGGGGCAGGCCAACGGGCGCCGGTCGGGTCCGCCCGGCTGCGGCCCGGCGCCGTGCGCGGCGGCGAGTTCACGGACGGCGAATCCGCACGTCCGGCCCTGGCACCACCCCATTCCGGCCCGGGTGAGCAGTTTGACGGTCCTGGCGTCACCGGCTCCCAACTCCTCGCACGCCGTGTGGATCCGGCCCGCGGTGACCTCTTCGCAACGGCAGACCTCCGTATCGCCGGTCAGCCACTCGCTCCACCCGGACCCCGGCCGGTGCACGGTCCCCATCAGCGCGGCGAAGGCCCGCAGTCGGCGCCGGGAGCGCCGCAGTGCGCCCGCTCTGCGCGCTTCCTTCCTCAGCGCCCCGCCCCGCACCTCGCGAATGACGGAGAGTGCCGCCAACTCACCTTCGCAGAGGGCGAGTTCGACGCCGCCGACGCCACCGGACTCGCCGGCCGCCCAGACCCCGGGGACGGTGGTCCTGAGCTGCTCGTCGAGGGTGACCGCGTGTGTGCCGTCGAGGCCCGGACGCGTGGCGCAGCCGGCTGCCACGGCGAGTTCCAGCTGTGGCACGAGCCCGTGTCCCACGGCGAGCGCGTCGCAGTCGATCCGCCGGCCGGTCCCTGCGACGGGGCGCCATCGGCGGTCCAACCTGCTGACGGTCACCGCCTCCACCCGCTCGTCGCCGTGCACCTCGGTGACCGCCCGGTGGGCCAGTACCCGGACCCGGGCGCGCGCCAGCGCCGCCCCGAACCTGGCACCTTCCGCCGCCTTGCCGGGGTTGGCGGCCAGTACCCGGGGAGCACGGACGTACGCTCCGTAGCCGGCGGCTTCGACCAGCGCCGGGACGCGCGCCCCCGCACGCGTCAGCGACAGGGCGACGGCCTGCAGGAGCGGCCCGCTGCCCGCGACGACGATCCGGCGCCCCGGCAGCACCAGCCCCGACTTCAGCATGGCCTGGGCGCCCGCCGCGCTCACCACTCCCGGAAGTGTCCAGCCGGGGAAGGGCAGTTGACGCTCGTGGGCCCCCGTGGCCAGGAGCACTCGGCGGGCCCGGACGGCGGTGCGCGTCTCCTCGTCGCCCCCGGTGACCGCGTGCAGGATCCAGTCCCCGTCGCCGGTTCGTTCGACCGTCCACACCTGGTGGTCGGTGAGATGGCGGATCCCGCCGGTGTCGCGGTGCGCGGCGAGTCGCGTGGAGAGTTCCGCGAAGGCGCGCCAGTTGTGGTGAAGGGCCTCGGGCCGGGTGGCGCCGAGTCCGTCGGCCGGGCTGCGGTAGTACTGCCCGCCGGGCGCGGCGGCCGCGTCCAGCAGCACCACGTCGAGGCCGTGGTCGGCGGCGGTGACGGCTGCGGCCAGGCCTGCCGGTCCCGCCCCCACCACGGCGATGGCGGCGCGATCGGTCTCCCGCACCCGGCGGTCATCCGTCGAGTGCGGCATGCCCGTCGCCCTCCTGCGTAGTGATGGTGTCGCCCGGCCCGGCGGGCAGCAGGCAGGCACGCTGGTTGGGCCGCCCGTTGACGGTGGCCAGGCAGTCGTAGCAGGCGCCGATGCCGCAGAAGGCGCCCCGCGGCCGGCCGTGGACCCGGGTGGTGCGCCAGGTCAGGATGCCCGCCGACCAGAGTGCGGCAGCGATGGTCTGGCCCGGTAGTGCGCGGATCGGGCGACCGTCGAAGGACAGCCGGAACTCCGGTTCGGGCTCGGCCCCGACGAGCTCGGCGGGGGTACGTGCACGGGTGCGTCTCACTGGGTCCTCTCCTGGGGCACGGGCGCCCCGCTCTCCGCCGTCATGTGACATGGCAGGTGGCATCGAACCGGTCGGGGGCGAACGGTCCGAGATCGAGTACGGGCCGCTTCCCCCGGATCGCGTCGGCGATCAGCAGTCCGGTGGCGGGCGCCAGCCCGATCCCGGCACCCTCATGACCGCAGGCGTGGAAGAGCCCCGGCACCCAGGAGTCCGGACCGATCGCGGGCAGATGGTCGGGCAGGTAGGGACGGAACCCGTGGTAGGCGCGCAGCACCCGCACATCGGCGAGCACGGGGAAGAGGGCGGCGGCCTGGGCCGCCAGCCGGGAGACCACCGGAACGGACAACGTCCGGTCGAAGCCGACCCGTTCACGGCTCGCCCCGATGAGTACCGGACCCGAGGGCGTCCCCTCCACCACGGGCGAGGTCTGCAACGCCGCCGACCCGCTCGACACGTCGGCCACGTACTCCGCCGCGTAGACCTTGTGCCGGATCAGTCGAGGCAGTGGTTCGGTGACGAGTACGAACCCCCTGCGCGGCAGGACCGGGAGGTTCGCCCCGGCCAGTGCGGCGAGGTCGCCGCCCCAGGCGCCCGCCGCGTTGACGACGGCGGGGGCCCGCAGTTCGCCCCGTGTCGTGCGTACCCCGCGTACGGCGCCCTTCCGGTCCCTGAGTATTCCGACCACCTCCTCCCCCGGGCACATGAGCGCGCCGGCGCGAGTGGCCGAACGCAGCAACTCGGCTGCTGCCAGTGCCGGTTGGACCTGCGCATCCTGCGGATAGTGGCAGCCGCCGGTCAGGTGCGGTGCGAGCTGGGGTTCGAGGTCGCGGAGCCGGTCGGATGTGACGTGGTACGCCTCGACGCCCGCCTCCCGCTGACCGGCGGCCGTCGAGGACAGGGCGGTCAGGGAGTCCTCGGTCGCCGCGACGACCACACCGCCCTTGAGCTCGTACTCGATGTCCGGGGGCAGTTCCTCGGACAGTTGCTGCCACAACGTGGCGGAGAACAGGGCCAGTTCCAGCTCCGGTCCCGGCACTTTGTCGGAGACCAGGAGGTTGCCCTCGCCGGCTCCGGTGGTGCCGCCGGCCACCGGCCCGCGGTCGACGACGGCTACGGACAGTCCGGACCGGGAGATGTAGTAGGCGCAGGCGGCACCGACCACTCCGGCCCCGACGATGACGACATCCAAGGGGTGTCTCGTGAGCACGCCAGTAATATGTCACATTGCTCAAGGGTCGCCAAGGGTGCGTGCAGGGCCAGTTGATCAACCGTCATCCCGTCGCGCGGCTCACAGGGGTGCCGGGTCGGCCGCCGGGGAAGTGGAGCCATGGACACCCGCAGGCACCGACCCCGAGGAGCCGTGATGCACGACGACCGCACCCTGGTGGAGGACCGTCTCGGACGTGCCCTTCACCAGTTCATCCGCCCCGCCCAGTACCCGGACCGGACCCCGCTCTGGCACCGGGCGGCGGGATCACGGACTCGGTACGGGAGGGGCTCGCGCTCAATCTGCCGTTGCGTGCGGCCGCGGCACCCGTGCTGCCGTCGCTGGTCGACACGGGGCATCCGGCGGTCACGGTGGAGTCGGTGAAACTCGCCGAGGACCGGAGCGGCGATGTGATCGTGCGGCTGTACGAGTCGGCGGGCGGCCGCGCCGGCACCACGCTGCGGGTCGGTTTCCCCGTCGTACGGGCCCAGGTCACCGATCTGCTGGAACGGCCGCTGCACCAGGCGGACACCGACGAGCACGGTCTCGTACTGTCACTGCGGCCGTTCCAGATCCTGACACTGCGACTGACCCCGGCGTGACGGCCCGGCGCGTGGCCCGGTGTCACATATCACCGTGCACCGCCCCGCCCCAGGCCCTGCCCGGGGCACCCCTCAGGGGCGGGGCACGTTCCGCAGATTGGAGCGGGCCATCTGGACCATCCGGCCCACTCCCCCGTCCAGCACGATCTTGCTCGCGGAGAGCGCGAAGCCGGTCACCATGTCGGCGCTGATCTTCGGTGGGATGGAGAGAGCATTGGGGTCGGTGACGACATCGACGAGCGCCGGGCCCTTGTGCTTAAAGGCGTCCTTGAGCGCGCTTTCGAGCTGCTTGGGCTTCTCCACCCGCACGCCGTACGCCCCGCAGGCGCGGGCGACCGCGGCGAAGTCCGGGTTCTTGTTGGACGTACCGAATGACGGCAGACCCGCGACCAGCATCTCCAACTCGACCATGCTCAGCGAGGAGTTGTTGAACAGCACGACCTTCACCGGCAGGTCGTACTGTACCAGCGTCAGGAAGTCGCCCATCAGCATGGTGAATCCGCCGTCGCCGGACATCGAGACCACTTGCCGGTTCCGGTCGGTGAACTGGGCTCCGATGGCCTGCGGGAGCGCGTTGGCCATCGAGCCGTGGCTGAACGATCCGATGACGCGGCGCTTGCCGTTGGGGGAGAGATAGCGCGCGGCCCACACGTTGCACATACCGGTGTCGACGGTGAACACGGCGTCGTCGTCGGCCAGTTCGTCCAGCACCGAGGCGACGTACTCCGGATGGATCGGAACGTGCTTCTCGACCTTGCGGGTGTACGCCTTGACCACGCCCTCCAGCGCTTCGGCGTGCTTCTTCAGCATCCGGTCGAGGAACTTGCGGTCGTTCTTGGCCTTCACCCGCGGGGTCAGACAGCGCAGGGTCTCGCGGACATCGCCCCAGACCGCCAGGTCCAGCTTGGAACGACGGCCCAGGTGCTCGGGACGCACATCGACCTGGACGATCTTCACATCGGTCGGGAGGAAGGCGTTGTACGGGAAGTCGGTGCCGAGCAGGATGAGGAGATCGCACTCGTTGGTCGCCTCGTACGCGGCGCCGTAGCCGAGCAGGCCGCTCATCCCGACGTCGTACGGGTTGTCGTACTGGATCCATTCCTTGCCGCGCAGCGCGTGCCCCACCGGGGCCTTCACCCGTTCGGCGAACTCCATCACCTCTGCGTGGGCGCCCGCCGTGCCGCTGCCGCAGAACAATGTCACACGTTTCGCCTCGTCGGCCATCCGGCAGAGTTTGTCGATCTCCTCGTCACCTGGCCGGACCGTCGGCCGCGAGGTGACCAGCGCGTGCTCGATGGACTTCTCCGGGGCGGGCTGCGAGGCGATGTCGCCCGGCATCGTGACGACGCTGACCCCGCCCCGGCCGATCGCGTGCTGAATGGCCGTCTGGAGCAGCCGCGGCATCTGCTGCGGATTGGAGATCATCTCGTTGTAGTGGCTGCACTCCTGGAAGAGCAGCTCCGGGTGGGTCTCCTGGAAGTAGCCGAGACCGATCTCGCTCGACGGGATGTGCGAGGCGAGGGCGAGCACGGGGGCCATGGAACGGTGGGCGTCGTAGAGACCGTTGATGAGGTGCAGATTGCCGGGGCCGCACGATCCGGCGCAGGCCGCCAGTGAGCCCGTGATCTGGGCCTCCGCGCCCGCGGCGAAAGCGGCGGTCTCCTCGTGCCGGACCTGGATCCAGTCGATGTCCCGGTTGCGGCGGATGGCGTCGACGACCGGGTTGAGGCTGTCGCCGACGACACCGTACATACGCTTGACGCCCGCCCGGACGAGGATGTCGACGAACTGCTCCGACACGTTCTGCTTGGCCATGGGTGCGTACCCTTTCCGCGCTTCGGCTTCCGGACTCCGCATCCATCAACCCATGGCGCGCGCGGTTACGCCTCCCAGACGCCCACGCCCGTCCGGTCGTCGGCGTACCCCTTCACCCGCAGTTGGGTGTCCGCGAGGAAGGCGACAAGACCGGGCGCCGTGTCGGGGGCCCAGCGTCCGGCGAGCTCCCGGGCCAGGGCGGGCTCGCCGCGCAGCGGTTCGGCCAGTCCGGGGCTGCACAGCAGCAGGGTGTCCCCCGGCCGGGCCACCGAGCCCCGGAACCGGAACGGTTCTGCTGGTGGGTCGAGCGGGGTCTCGGCGTACGACGACACGGGTGTGGTGACGGCCGGATCCATGGTGAGGCGGTCACTGTCGGGGCCGTTCCCGGGGGACGCGGGGCCGGATCCGGCCCCGGGGTCCGCGCCGGTGTCACCGGCTGCCGGAACCTCCGGTTCGAGGTCCTGCCAGATGCCGTCGCGCAGCCGGAGGAGTCCACCGGCGCCGATGCCGAAGAAGATCCTCGTACGGCATTCGGGGTCCGCCGGCAGCAGGAGGCAGCGCAGGCCCGCGGTGTACTGCCGCGGTTCCCTCCCCAGCTCGGCGGCGCGGGCACGCAGCTTGCCGTACGTGCGGTCGGTGAGGCGGTTCAGGCCGGACTTGAGGTCTCCGCGGCGGCCCGCCCTTATGTCCTCGGAGAGCCGGGCATGGCTGCGGCCGACCGCTGCGCCGATCCAGCGGCAGGCATCGGCCGCCGCCAGATGCGCCGACTCGGTGGCGCGGGCCCCGGTCGCGACGGCGACCAGGACCAGTGCGTGCTCGTCGGTACCGAAGCGCGCGGTGAGCAGCGCGTCACGGCGGGGCTCGCCGCGAAACCGTGCGGAGTCCCCGCGCACGGAGGCGGCGCGCAGGGTGTACGTGCCGTAGCGGGCGCCGTCGAGCACGGTGTCGGAGACGAGACCGTCCAGCTCCTGCGGGAGGGTGGCGGGCAGCGCGGTGGGCTCGGCGTCGTAGGTGGGCGGTCGGTCACCCACATGGCCGATCACGGAACGGGGGACGGACGCGGTCTCGCGCTCGGCCTCCGGTGCGGGTGCGGCGGGTGCGGCGGGTACGGCGGCCTTGGTGTCAGGGGCGGACGGGGCGACAAGCAGGGCCGGGGCGGCGGGCCCCTCGGCGACCGGCCGTCTGGGCAGTGGCGGCACGGACGGGACCGGCGGCAACGGCGGCACGGACACCGCGTCGCTGGTCGACGGCTCGATCGGCGGCTCGATCGGCGGCTCCGGGGCCGACGGCCGGTCGGGGGCGGGCGGGGGATCGGCAGGAACCGGGGGTGCGGCGAAGGTACGCGGCTGCGACGGGCCGGCCGGGGACGCCCCCGACGCCCGTACGGTCGCGGCGGGCGGCTCCCACGGCGCACGCTCCCCCGCCGGTCTGGGCACGGCCACCGCACTCCCGCCCTCCCCCCTCGGAGGCGCGGCCTCCCCCGCAGGCGTCGTCCCCGTCTCCCCGCCGGATCCCCCGCGCCCGCCCGGACCGACCGCGTCCGACGCCGAGTCGAAGCGGTCGTCGAGACTGTCGGCCGCGCTGCTCGTCCCGGTGTCCCGGGCGTTCTCGTCGTACAGCCTGCGCCACCAGTCGTCCTCGTGGGCGGCGGACCTCTCCCCCTGCTGACTCATGACCTTATTGTCGACCGCGGGGGCCGTACGAAAACGGGTCATCCGGAAAAAGTGGCCGCGAACACGGGTCCGCCGGGCGGCCCCACCCCCCACGGGAAGGACGCCCGGCGGACCGGTCGGGTCGTGTTCAGCGCACGGCGTACGCGTCGTTCACGGTCTGGATGACGGAGTTGCCGTTGGCGTCCGTCAGTTCGGTCTTCAGGGTGACCGGCTTGCTGGCCGCGCCCGCGTGGTTCACGGTCGCGGTCCAACGGCCGCCCTGCTGTGCGGTGGTCGCGTTCGTCCAGGTCTCCCCGCCGTCGTAGGAGTACGAGACCTTGGCCGCGGTCAGCTTGCCGGGCGTGTAGCCGGCGTGACCGGTGACGCTGAGGCCGATCGTCTGACCGTCCTTCGCCGCGAGGGTCTTGAGCCCGTCGGCTGACAGGTCGTAGCCCGGGAAGAGCAGCGGAAGGCCCTGGGAGTAGGCGTTCTCGTCGCGCTTCGAACGGAACTTCCACGTGGTCTCGGTGCTGGTCGACCGCTTCCAAACGGCGGTGGGCTGACCGAACCTGGTGGTCTGCATGGTGAGTTCGTACGCGGCGTCCTCCGCCGGGACGGTGAACACCCCGGACGGCCAGCCGGACTCGCCGATCACCTTGCCACCGCTGCTCAGGCGCATGTTGCCCATGTCACCGAAGGAGCCCTGGAGACCGGCGTGCTCGCTGTCGCTCCAGAAGCCCGGGGCGACGCCGATCAGGTTGTCCTGGCGCTCGCCGGCGAGCTGGAGCCTGCCAGCGGCGTCGCGCGGGGCGGCGGGGGCGGGGATGCCCCGGTACCAGTTCTCCGTACGCTTCGAGCCCGCCGTGTAGGTGCGCGGCTGGTCGACCATCATCTCGCCCCAGGGGAAGCTGGAGGAGAGGTACCGCACCCACGCGGTGTCGCCCGCCGAGTAGTACTCGGTGCGCTTGCCGGGGACCGCGACGGAGTCGGTGACTGCGGAGAACGTCCCGCCGTACGGCCGGTTGATGATCATCGTGTCGACGTAGTCCGCCGCAACGCCCATCGCCTCGTAGTTGGCGGTGACCTTGCCGAGCTTGGTGTCGCGGACCTTGTAGGTGCGGTCCGAGGTGACCGGTCCGGTCTCGGGGAACGCGAGGTTGTAGACGAACGGGCTGACCGCGGTGGCCTTCCAGCGCAGCTTGACCGGGCCGTCGGCCAGGGCGGCCTTCAGCGCGTCGGCCTCGCTCGCCTCGACGCCGAGCGCGGGCAGCGCCGACGGGGCGTAGCCGACGGACGGCTGCCAGGGCCCCGCCGAGGGGCGGTGGGCGATGACGGCCTTGGCGCCGGCGGCCTTGGCGTCGCGCGCCTGGGCGTACATGGAACCCTCGTCACCGACCTCGACCAGGGCGATCTTCCCGGCGACACCCGCGGCCTTCAGCTCGTCGGGGGTACCCGTACCGGCGTCGACGAGTGCGGCCTCGCCCGTGCCGTCGAGGTTGGCGGAACCGGTGCTCGCCGTCTTCGGGTGCAGCTCGACACCGCCGACGACCGACAGCTTCTCGATCTGCGGGGCGTACGCGCGCCAGAAGCTGGCGAACTCGAAGTCGCCGTCACTCGCCCTGCCCTGCACATCGGCCAGGTAGTTCCTGACCGCGGAGCCGCCGGTGATGGAGCCCGAGTGCAGCCAGGCATCGTCCCAGCTGCGGCCGAACGCGAGCGTCGTGGAGCGGTTCTCGGAGGCGCGGTCCTCGGTCTTCACCTGGATCCGGTGGGCCTTGCGGGCGTCCAGGACGAGGGTGGTGTCCTTGGTGACGTTCAGCTGGGGCCGCGCGAGGTAGGCGACGGACTCGTCCAGGTTGCCGGTGGCATCCTTCGGGTCGGGCGTGGTGACGAAGCCGGACACGAAGTACGCGCCGGGGCGCACCTGGTAGACCTGGTCGGTGGCGCCCTCGTTGAAGCGGCGCTCACCGCTGGAGGTGTCGGTGCCGATCACGTCGAGCGAGGAGAAGCCCGCGGCGGCCTTGCCGGCACCGTCCACGAGCTTGACCCGCAGCGTGACGGTCTCGGCCCCGACGTACAGCGAGAACGGGGTGGAGACCTTGACGCCGCCGGGGCCGGTGGCCAGCACGCGTCCGGTGACGTCGCCGTACTGGGCGGCCTTCAGCTTCGCCGTCGGGTCGATCTTCAGCGGGACCTTGACGGTGGCTCCGGCCGGGACGGTGACGGTGCTCGCGTCGAGCTTCGCGACGGAGGAACGGACGGCCGAGCCGTCGTTTCCGGTGACGCCCTGGACGCTCAGCGACAGCTTCACCGGCTTGGTGCCGGAGTTGGTGTACGGGACGTCGACCGTGGTGCGATCGGTCCGGTCCTGCGGCCAGTTGAAGGTGCCGCCCTGGACGGCGGGGGCGCCGACGAGGGTGGTGTCGATGGCGGCCTTGACGTCGAGGCGGCCGCCGCCGGTCTCGCGTACGTCGCCGGGGATGTCGCTCTTCGCGGACGAGACGAGCGCCGCCTTGATCTGCTGGGCGGTCCAGTCGGGGTGACGCTGCTTCACGATGGCTGCGGCGCCCGCGACATGCGGGGTGGCCATCGATGTACCCGACATCGTCTGGTACGCGTAGATGCCGCGGCCACCGGCCGCCGCGGCCGAGATGGCGACGCCGGGGGCGGCGATCTCGGGCTTGAGGGTGTGCGATCCGATCACGGGTCCGCGGCTGGAGAACTGGGCCGTGGTGTCGTCGCGGTCGACGGCGCCGACGGTCAGCACGCTCGGGGCGCAGCCGGGCGAGGAGACGGTGTTCAGCGTCGGGCCCGAGTTGCCGGCCGCGATCACGAACAGGGTGCCCTTGTTCTGCGCGAGTTCCTCGGCGGCGACGCTCATCGGGTCGGTGCAGTCGGTCGGCTCCGGGCTGCCGAGGCTCATGGAGACGACGTCGGCCTTCTGGTCGACGGCCCACTGCATGCCGGCGATGATCCAGGACTCGGCGCCGGAGCCGCTGTCGTTGAGGACCTTGCCCGCGAGCAGGTCGGCGCCGGGGGCGACGCCCTTCTTCTTGCCGCCGCTGGCCGCGCCGGAGCCGCCGACGGTGGAGATGGTGTGTGTGCCGTGGCCCTGCCGGTCGTCGGTGCTGTCGGAGTCGGTGAAGTTCTCCGAGGCGGTGACCCGGCCCTTGAGGTCGGGGTGTTCGGCGTCGACACCGGTGTCGAGGACGGCGACCTTGGTGCCCTTGCCGTCATATCCGGCGGCCCAGGCGAGGTCGGCGCCGATCTGCTTGGTGGACCGGTCGAGGGTGGCCTGAACCTTGCGGTCGAGCCAGAGCTTCTTCAGGCCGGAGGCCGAGCGGGAACGGGTGTTGGTGACGTCCGACCAGAAGTCGGCGGCCTTCGTCTTCTCGGCCTTGAGTGCGACACCGTCGATGGCGTCGAGCGCGAGTCCACGCTTGGCGCCGCGCGGGGTGGCGGGCGCGGAGCGGGCCTGCTCCTTGCCGTAGACCGCGATCAGCGGCAGCGACTTGGCGTGCGCATCGTCGTAGCCCTGCCGGATGAGGCCGGTGACGTTGAAGAGTTCCTCGTCGACCTTGCCCGCGGCCAGCGCGGCGGCGGCGGTGTCGGGGTAGACGTACAGGTCCTTGCCGGACTGCCTGGTCTGTACGAGGGGTACGGTCCCGTCCTCACGGGGCAGCGCGGTGACCGACGCGGCTCCCGAACTGCCCGTGCTCACCAGGACCTTGTCGCCGGTGACCAGCGTCACGGTGACCGGCTTGCCCTTCTTCGCCTCGGCGGCGACGCTGCCGGTCAGTGGTCTCTTCCCTGTCGCGTCGTCCTGCGGCGCTGCCGCTGACGGTGCGATCGCGGTGACGGCCAGGACGGCGGCGGTGGCCGTTCCCAGTGCCGTGCGCGATATCGGACGCATCGCTCTCCCCAAGTGAATCCGGAATCAACTGCGCAAACCGCAGCTTTCCGGCGGTTGTTGGTACTGCGGTGGCGCCACATTGGCAGAGCGAAGAGCGATAAAGGGATGATGTACACGGCGGGTTTACGCCGTGGCCGCTTTCCGCCATGGCTGGACACCCGGCGACAGCGACAGCGTGCGGAATCAGTGCGTCCAGGAAAGGGCCGGGGATGCTGGGAGCCATAGGTCTCGACGAGATACAGGAGTCGGCGTACCGCGCGCTCGTGGCGGTGGGAGCCGCGGAGGTCGCCGATCTCGCGCACCGGCTGGGCCTTCCCGAGGCGGACACCGAGCGGGCCTTGCGCAGGCTGGAGCAGCACGGCCTGGCCGCGCAGGCGTCGGCCCGCACCGGACGCTGGGTGGCGGCGCCGCCGGGTGTGGCGCTCGGGGCGCTGCTGACCCAGCAGCGCCATGAGCTGGAGCAGGCGGAGCTGGCGGCGGCGCTGCTCGCCGAGGAGTACCGGGCGGAGGCCGCCGAACCGGCCGTGCACGATCTGGTCGAGGTGGTCACGGGGGCGAGCGCGGTGTCGCACCGCTTCCATCAGCTGCAGCTCGGTGCGACGAGCGAGGTGTGCGCCCTGGTCACCGGGAAGCCGATCGCGGTCAGCGGGATGGAGAACGAGGCCGAGGAGCGGGCCGCGACGCGCGGGGTGTCGTACCGGGTGGTGGTCGAGCGGGAGCTGCTGTCGCTGCCGTTCGGGATTCTGGAGCTGTCGGCGGCGCTGAGCCGGGACGAGCAGTGCCGGGTCATCGACCGGGTGCCGACCAAGCTGGTCGTCGCCGACCGCGCCCTGGCGATGGTGCCGCTGACCGGACGCGGCGCCGAGCCGGCCGCCCTGGTGGTCCATGCCTCCGGGCTGCTGGAGTCGCTGATGGGGCTCTTCGAGGCGGTGTGGCGCGAGGCGATGCCGCTCAGGCTGGGCGAGAGCGGCCGGCCGCAGGAGGAGGACATGGGGCCCGATCCGACGGACCTGGAGATTCTGTCGCTGCTGCTGGCCGGGCTGACGGACGCGAGCGTGGCGAAACAGCTGGAGCTGGGGTTGCGGACCGTGCAGCGAAGGGTGAAGGGCCTGATGGAGCTGACGGGCGTCTCGACCCGGCTGCAATTGGGCTGGCACGCGTACGAACGGGGCTGGGTGTCCCGCACACCACGGGCCTGAGCGGGACCCGCCGGATGCCCCGGGCCGGTGCGAGGGCGGCGCCGATGGCGTGCCGGTACGGCTCCGGTACGGCTCTGAGCTGCGCCGACGGCCGCCGCCTCCGGGAGCGCTGACGGGCGGGACCGGCCGGACTCCGGCAGGCTGGACAGATGAGTGTGTGGCAACTCGTCGCCGTCGGCCTCGTCATGCTCCTCGGCCTGCTGGGCGTGCTGGTGCCGGGGGCACCGGGGCAGGCGATCGTCTGGGCCGCCGTGCTGTGGTGGGCGCTCACCGACATGACTCCGGTCGCCTGGGGCGTACTCATGGGCGCGACGGCGCTGCTGCTGCTGAACCAGGCGCTGAAGCCGTTGCTGCCGCCGCGCCGCCCGCGCGAGACGGGGGCGCCGCGCAAGACCCTGATGCTCGGCGGGATCGGCGCGATCGTGGGCTTCTTCGTGGTGCCGGTGATCGGCGGAGTGGCCGGGTACGTGGGGGCCATCTACGGGGCGGAGCGGCTGCGGCTCGGCAGCCGCGGGGCGGGCTGGACATCGGTGCGCTCGGTGATGCGGTCGACCGGCTATTCGGTACTCGTCGAGCTCTTCGCGTGCCTCCTGGTGGCGGGGGCCTGGCTCGGCGCGGTGATCTGGGGCTGATCACGCCCCACCCTCCCGTACATCTGGCTGGACTCCATCCAGATACGCGGCAACACATCGGATCTCTCCCGCTCCATTGACGCCGCAATGCCTCGCGCCTACCTTCCCTCAAGGAATAGCTCGGATGAATTGAGCGCCTGCGTACGAGCCGCCAGGAGAAGCCTTGCCCACAGCACCGGACCCCTCCCGCACGCCCCGGGCCGAAGCCTCACCGTCCCTTTCCCGGCCGTCCCCTTCCCGGAGAACGGTTCTCGCCACCGGCACCGCGATCGGCGGCACCCTCGTGGTCGGCGGTGCGGCCGTCCCGGCCCGAGCAGCCACCCCTGCCGCGCCGGGGCCCGCCGCCCCGGCGCCCACCACCGTGCACTCCCCCGGCGACAGCTGGCGCACCGTCCTCGACGACGCCGACCTGCTCTGGCAGAAGCTGCCGAAGACCTGGTACGAGGGCCCGTATCTGGGCAACGGCCGCCTCGGCTCCGGCATCTACGCGGAGCCCGGCGCCACCACCCGGGCCATCCGCTTCAACGTCCAGCACTCCGAGGTCCAGGACCACCGCCCCGAGTTCGGTTCGCTCTTCGGCCTCGCCCGCCTCCCCATCGGCCACTTCACCCTGGAGCCGGTCGGCACCATCACGGGCGTCGAGTGGTGGATGCGGCTGCGCACCGCCCAGCTCGAAGCCACCATCACCACGACCGCCGGCACCCTGGAGCTCCGCGCCTTCGTCCACTCCACCAGCGATCTGCTCACCGTGGAGGTCACCCCGAGCGCGGGCGAACAGGACTTCCGCTGGGTCTTCCACCCGGCCGAGGCGATCAGCCCGCGAGCCGCCTTCAAGCCCCTGCCGGACGGCTACACCGGCAACCCTCCCGCGGTGACCGAGCAGCACGGCGGGACCACGGCGGCCGTCCAGCCGCTGCTCGCGGGCGGTCAGCACGTCACCGCCTGGCGCGAACGCACCAGGGGCACCAGCCGCACCCTGTACGTCACGGTCGCGCACTCCCACCCCGCGGCAACGGCCCGGGACCGTGCGCTGCGTACCGTGAAGACCGCTTCCGCGCTCCCGTACGGTCCGCTCGCCGCACCCCATCGCACCTGGTGGGACCGGTTCTACCGGAAGAGCTTCCTGTCCCTGCCCGATGCCCGGCTCCAGCGCTTCTACTGGATCCAGCTCTACAAGACCGCGTCGGCGGCCCGCAAGGACGCCCCGGTGATGGCCACCTCCGGCCCCTGGCTGGAGCCCACTCCCTGGCCCAACACCTGGTGGAACCTCAACGTCCAGCTGGAGTACTGGCTGATCCACGGCTCCAACCACCTGGAGCTGGACGCGGTCACGCGTGCCCTGAGCGAATTCCGCGACCAGCTCTCGCGCGAGGTCGCCGCCCCCTACCGGGCCGACTCGGCCGGCATCCCCCGCACCACCGACCCCCAACTGGTCAATGGCGCCTCGGTCGCCGACGGCGGCTACGGGGTCGGCATCCCCGGCCAGGACCCGCCCACCCCCGAGGTCGGCAATCTGACCTGGGCGCTGCACAACGTATGGCTCTCCTACCGCCACACCATGGACGAGTCGATCCTGCGCGACACGCTCTTCCCGCTGCTGCGCAAGGCGGTCAACTACTACCTGCACTTCCTGACGCCCGGCGCGGACGGCAAGCTGCACCTCCCGGCGACGTTCTCCCCCGAGTACGGTGTCAACGCCCCCGACTGCAACTACGACCTCATGCTGCTGCATTGGGGCTGCCGCACCCTGCTGGAGGCGGCCGAACAGCTCGGCGTCCACGACCCGCTGACGGCGCGCTGGCAGGAGGTCCTGGCCAGGCTCGCGCCGTACCCGGTCGACGCCAACGGGTTCATGATCGGCGCCGGGGTCCCGTTCGCGCAGTCGCATCGCCACTACTCGCACATGCTCGCGGTGTATCCGCTGTACGAGCTGACGGGCGCGACGGCCGGCGAACGCGCCCTGATCGAGAAGTCCCTCGCCCACTGGGTGGGCTTCGAAGGCGCCCTGCAGGGCTACACCTTCACCGGCGCCGCGTCGATGTCCGCGCTGCTCGGCAAGGGCGAGGACGCGCTGAAGTACCTCGGTCAGCTGATGAGCCGCTTCATCCAGGCGAACACCATGTACAAGGAGTCGGGCCCGGTCATCGAGACCCCGCTCTCGGCGGCCCAGTCCCTGCACGACATGGTCTGCCAGTCGTGGGGCGGCACGATCAGGGTCTTCCCGGCACTGCCCGCCGCCTGGCGGGAGCTGACCGTGCACGACTTCCGGACCCAGGGCGCGTTCCTGCTCAGTGCGGTACGCGAGGAGGGCCGGACCCGCTGGGTGCGGCTGACCAGCGAGGCCGGCGCACCCTGCGTCGTACGCCACGGCATCGACGGCCCGGTGGAGATCCGCGACCGGCACGGACGGCCGCTGGCTCACGAGGAGTCGGCCGACGGCACGGTACGCATCCTCCTCCGCAAGGGCGACTCGGCGCTGATCACGGCGAGGGGCGACCGCCCGGACCTGGCCATCCGCCCGGTGACGGCGAACGAACCCGCGCCGCGCTGGGGCCTGCCGGCGTAGGCCCCAGGCCCCCGGGCCCAATCACAACAGGCCCAGGAGCCCCAGGTGGCGCACCCCGTACGAACGCCAGGGCCGCCACAGGTCCGCCTCGGGCCGCCCTTCCGGATCCACATCCGGATCACCGAGCGCACGCATCCTGATCAGCGCCGCGGGTGCCGGGCCGATCCCCGGCAGCCGCAGCAGTGCCTGCTCGGCCTCGTCGCGGTCGGCCCCGGCGTCGAGCCGTACGTCCCCGTCGGCGAGCACGGTCGCCAGCGCCCGCAGCTCCGGGCCGTCCGCCGCCCCGGCCAGCACACCCGGCTCGGGGAACACATGCGTGAGCCCGCCACAGGGCACGTCCAGGAGCTTCCCGTACGTCTCCACGAGCCGCTCCGCCTCGTCCCTGCCCACCAGCGTCCGTACGGCGAACTCCTCCGGGTCCGCGGCACCCGGCGAACGCAGCCCGGGGCGGGCGGCGATGCCAGGTGCGAGTCGCGGGTCGGCGCCGAGCCGCTCGTCGACGGCGTACGGATCGGCGTCCAGGTCGAAGAGCCGCCGCAGCCGCTGAACGGCCGTCGTCAGGTCTCTCAGGTCCGTGAGGTGGATCCGGGCCTCCAGCCAGGACCCGGCGGACCGCTCGTCGACGGCCACGATGCCCGTGCCGTACGGAAGCCGCAGGGTGCGCCGGTAGGTACGGGCACCGGCCGCACCGCTGACCTCCTCGATCCGGGCGGCCGTCTCACCGGCCAGGAGATCGAAGACCTCGCGGGCCGCGTACGGCCCCCGATGGGCGAGCCGTAGTGGGATCCCGGTGGTCCGCGCCTCCCGGACCGCCGCTCCCAGCCCCGTCCCGGCCTCGGCCCGCAGCGCACTCGGCGTGCGGGCGTAGATCTGCCGGATCGTGTCGTTGAACTGGCGCACACTGGCGAAGCCCGCGGCGAAGGCGATCTCCGTCACGGGCAGCCCGGTCGTCTGGAGCAGCACGCGCGCGGTGTGGGCCCGCTGGGCGCGGGCGAGCGCGACCGGGCCCGCGCCCAGCTCGGCGTTGAGCTGCCGCTGCACCTGGCGCGAGCTGTAGCCGAGCCGGTGGGCGAGACCGGGCACGCCCTCCCGGTCGACCACACCGTCGCCGATCATCCGCATGGCCCGGCCCACGACATCGGCCCGGACGTTCCAGTCCGCCGAGCCGGGCACGGCGTCCGGGCGGCAGCGCCGGCAGGCCCGGAAACCATGGCCCTGCGCGGCGGCCGCGGTCGGGTAGAAGCGGACGTTCTTCCGCTTGGGCGTGACGGCGGGGCAGCTCGGCCGGCAGTAGATGCCGGTCGTTTCGACGGCGAAGAAGAACTCCCCGTCGAATCGGGCGTCGCGGCTGCTCACCGCCTCGTACCTGGTCCGTTCGTCCATCACACCGTCCAGTGTGCGGCACCCGCCGGTACCGCACTCGCGGTTTTCGGACGTGGACCACCGACCGACGACCGTGGCCGGTCGCGGAGCGGGGAACCGCCTCTACCGCACCCGGCCCCGCTTCGCGTTCATGGCGGCCCGGCCCTCGGCGCCCTTGCGCTTCCAGTCGCGCAGGATCTCCGACCGCACCCGGGCGTCGGTCTTGGCGACGATGCGCTGGTTCTCGCGCAGCAGCTTACGGAAGCTGTCGAGGCGCCGTTCGTGCAGCGAACCGTCCTCGATCGCGGCGAGCACCGCGCAGCCGGGCTCCGTCTCATGGGCGCAGTCGTGGAACCGGCACTGCTCGGCCAGCTCCTCGATCTCGGAGAAGACCTGGCCGACACCGGCCTCCGCGTCCCAGAGCCCGACCCCGCGCAGCCCGGGGGTGTCGATCAGCACGCCCCCGGAGGGCAGGACCAGCAGATTGCGGGTGGTGGTGGTGTGCCGGCCCTTGCCATCGACGTCACGGGCGGCCTGCACCTCCATCACGTCGTCGCCGAGAAGGGTGTTGGCGAGGGTCGACTTGCCCGCACCGGAGGCCCCGAGCAGCACGCTCGTGCCGCCCGAGACGATGGCGGAGAAGACATCGATCCCCTCCCCCGTGGCGGAGCTGACGGTCAACACCTGCACACCGGGCGCGACGCCCTCGATGTCCTGGACGAGGTACGACAGCGTGGCGGCGTCCGGTACGAGGTCGGCCTTGGTCAGCACCACGATCGGTTCGGCGGCGCCGCCCCCGGCCGGCCCGCCGTCCCGCAGCAGCGCGTCACCGCTGGAGCTGGACATGGCGAGCGCGAGAAAGCGCTCCACCCGCCCCAGGTCGAACTCGACCGCGAGCGAGAGGCAGATGACGATGTGGTCCACGTTGGTGGCGAGCACCTGTCCTTCGGAGCGCTGCGACGACGTCGAGCGGACGAAGGCGGTACGCCGCGGCAGCAGCGTCCGTACGAACTGCGGATCACCGTCCGGGTCGACGGCGACCCAGTCGCCGGTGCAGACGATCCGCATCGGATCGCGCGGGACGACGAAGGCGGTGTCGGCCCGGAGCGTGCCGTGCGGGGTCACGACGTCGCACTGGCCGCGGTCCACCCGTACCACGCGTCCGGGCAGCAGACCCTGCTCGGCGTACGGTGCGAATTCGGCCGCCCACGCGTCGTCCCAGCCGTACGGGGACAGCGGATGCGACGCGGACGAGCCCTGAAGAGAAGAAGCGGACGGAAAAGACGGGAAAGACAAGGGAAACCCTTCAAAGGGGTGGCCCCGGCAACGCGCAAACGGCGCGGAGAGTTACGGAGTAGGTCAGCCGGCGACCACGGGGGTGGGAACGATGCTCTTCGGGTTATGGGCAGCGCCCATCGCAGCGACAGTCATCACGATCCTCACCTCCTAGTTCAAGCACGGGACCGACAGCGGTGGTTGATCTCCGCCGTCCGGAACAGTGGCCACCATAGTCCGTCCACGTCGGGCGGCTCAACACATTTAATCGAAGCCGGGGGTAGCCGTCGGGTGGAGACGATTCGAGCCGCATCAACCAGAGATATCCGGATATCTCCCTCGATCAGGTGATACTCAGGCACAACGACCGGTCCGGGGCCGTTATGGTGCCGAGCATGACCTCACCCCTGACCTCCACCGGCACGTTCACACAAGCCCAGTTGGGCACGATCACACTGATCGGGTGGAGCGGCGAACACCCCGCCGACGGCAACGACGTCGCCTTCCTTCTCGTCTACTCGCTGGGCGACGGTACGGACGGCCCCGCCGCCGGCGAGGCCGCCATGCGCGTGGCCCTGGAACGCACCGGACTGCAGGTCGGCAGCGCTCCCGTGTACGCCGCCGAGAACCCGGGTCTCCAGGTGAAGCTGCTCGTCCAGGCCGGCCAGGCGGTCCTGACGCTGCCTCACTTCACGGCCCAGTACCCCGCACCGCCCGAGTGGCTGGCCGCAGCCGGTCAGCGGGGCGAGGTGCATGCGATGTTCGCCACCCGTCCGTGGCACCAGGGCACACCGGGCCGGCCGGTGAGCGAAGAACTGCTGCGGTCCTTCGCGGCCGACCCGGAGGTCATCACGACCGCCGCCCACTGCGTCCTTCCGGTACGCAGCCTGGGCTGACCCGCCCGGGTACGCCGGGTGCCCACCGCCCCCGTTATGTTTTTCGCGGTCCTGCAAGAGGGCCGCTGGCCTCCGGGCCCGGCATGACTGTGTCCCCCTGTCGAACGGATGACCTGGGGGGTGG
>NZ_JBHVWT010000009.1:222072-230599 GCF_042882135.1 Streptomyces sp. NPDC058240 | reverse complement strand
GCGCGGACGTCTTCCGCTTTATCGAGGTCGAGTACAACCGAACCCGTCTGCGCAAGCATCCAATCTACGGCTACGTCACCCCGATCGAGACCAGGACCCTGGCGGCCCAAGATCTCACCCACGCAGCGTAAACATTCGCTGTCCGTGATCGTGGGGGAACTTCAGCCAGGCGCTCGGTGACCTGCTGGTCGACCATAGGAATGGCGTGCCGCTCCACAATCACCGTCACGGATTACTCCTGTTAGTAGCCTCGAAGAAGAAGTAAGCCCGCATTGATCAAGGCCCCTGCCTGGACTTTCGTCGCTGGTAGGGGCCTTGATGCTGCGCTGGGGAAGCTACGCGTCGAACTCGCCGCGCCAGGCGAAGTCCAGCAGGGCGGTCGGCAGGTAGCCGGACTCGACCTCGATCGGAATGCCGTTGGCCTTCGCCAGGCACGCCACCGCCAGCGGGGCGATGGACACGACTCCTTCGATGTTCTGGACGCGGTCCTCGTCGGCCGTCCAGTACTCCTTGTGCCAGCACAGGGCATCGTTCAGGGCCTCGTTGAAGCCTGCTGCGTCGTTGCGCAAGTAGCGGTAGAACATCATGATCGGCGGGTACTCCAGCTTGCTCATGGTCTCGGCGTCGAGGACGTGAGTGACCTCAGGAGCACTCAGATCCACGGCCCGCACCAAGTGCTGGCTGACATCGTCACGCCTCAGCCAGAAGCTCCGGAGGGTCTCCACCCAGGCGTAGACGTACTCGTCCAGCACACCACCGCAGTCACGCAGCAACGACTCGGGCACCCGCGCCAGCATGTCGAGGCGGGCCGTCTCCCGGCAGATCAGCGCCAGGAAGAAAGCGTTGAGCCAGGTCCCCGCATTGAGGTAGATCTGCGGACCGGTGGTGGCGAGCTGGCGCTCCTCCTGCTGGATCTTGCAGGCCACGGTCTCCTGATCGGTGAACGTGGCGGCGAAGACCGCCGAGTGCACCTGCATGGTCAGCAGCCAGGACTCCCAGGTCTTCAGCATCACCGCGTCCGGGTCCCCGATACAGCGGACGCGCGCCACATTCAGGGACGTTGTCAGGGCCCCGCTCCTGGCACGATGTGAGGTCCCGATGGTCTGCAGCGAATTCGCCAGGGACTTCTCCATCACAGGGACGACTGCCCCCATCTCAGCCACCGGATAGCTCTGGCGGGACACGCTCGTAACCACTGATCTCCCTTGTCGGATTCAGATCTTGAAGTATTCGAGGACTGCTCCAGCGTACGTACCCTTGCCCTCGACGGCCTTCACCATCGCATACTCCAGGTTTCCGCTTTCGAACGCCGGCCTCAGCTCGGCCGCCAGATCGGCGTTGGTCCAGGTTTTCCCTGCGCTGTCGGTCACCGAAAGCAACGGGCGGGCTTCCATCTCAGAGATGATGGTTTCCAGGTAGTGGCTGGTGCCCTGCTGCACCATTAACTTCTCGGCGGCGCCCTTGCCTCTGCGCCAGATGAGCCCCGAACTCGGTGCCTTCGCCTCGATGATCACGAGCTTGCCGTCCGGCCGCCGGTACAACTGGTCGAACATGTTGGCACCGTTGGGCGTCTTCGGCAGAGGCTGCTCCACCGCACCCTCGAACCGCTCAGGCACCACGTGCAGCCGCGCGGCGTCCTCGCCCAGACGCTCGGAGTAGCTGCTGTTGTTGGACGTCTGATCGTCGAAGTGATCGATGAACTGTTCCTGGGCGCGCTCCACTGCGGCCAACGTCTGCTCGGTAGGCGCGGCCTTGTACGCACGCTCGGCGTTGGACAGGTCCACAGAGACCTTGCGATCCTTCGCGACATCGTCGAGGTGGTCGATCTGGTCGACCGGGGTGCTCCCGCGAGTCAGTGGGTCGCGGCCGTACCTGATCTCCGACGGGGCCGAGGGCAGGTCGTGCTTGGAGATCCAGGATCCGTCGCTGTCCTTTGCGAGGATGGGTAGTTCGACCCCGTCGATCTTGGTGTGGATGCTGTGGCGATGGCCGTCCGACCGATAGTGGAGGTCGAACCAGGACTTGTCCGGGTCATTCGCACGCCGGACGAATTCATCCTGCTTGACCTTGATCTCTTCAGCGGTCAGCTGCCGATCGCCCGGGGGGTGCGCCGGGTGCGCCGCATCATCCGCGCCGTGCGCCGCGTCGTCCAGGCCGCCTGTGCCCGGGTTCTCCGGGAGCTGGGTGCCACCGCCCGCGGACGGGGGTTCGTGGTGGCCCCCGCCGCCGGGGCCCTTCGTGTGGCCGCCCGTGCTGGAAGGGCTGTCACCGTGGCTGGTACCCGAGGGGCCGTCGGCGTGGCCGCCGCCTCGGGCGGTGCTGTCCAGATTGTTCGTGGGCATCTGGTCGCCCGCGTGGCCGCCGGGGGTGTGGTCCGGGGTGTGGTCGCCCCTGTGGAGTGGGTCGGAGATGTCGCTGCCCAGGCGGATCGCGTCGTCGCCAGCGCGGCCGCCGACGCCTACCAGCGCGCGCTCCGGGACCCCGGCCGTGGCCGGGGAGTCCACCTTCGGGGCGTCGACGCGCGGGATGTCCGCGCCCGCGTCCGGCTTGCCCGTCGGGGCGTCCTTCGCGCGCTGGGTGATGTCGCCCGCGGCGTCGTAGATGTTGCCCTTGGGGTCCATGAACTGCGACGGGCCGTCCACTGGCAGCTTCACCGTGCCCGGCGGAAGGGTGGTGGTGCCCTCGGGGAGCTTGATGTTGCCGTCGGGGAGCTTGATCGCCCCGTCCGGAACCGCCGAGCCCGACGGGAGGTGGATCGCCCCGTCGGGGAGGTGGACGGCACCCTCGGGGAGAGCGATCGCACCGTCCACGTTGATGGTTGGGGCCTCGAACTTGCCCAGGCCCTTGAGTCCCGCCATCACGTCGCTGATCTTCGACAGTCCCGCACCCGCGCCCTTGAAGACGTAGGTCATGGGGTCCACGGCGCGGGCGGTCCTGCTGGTGAGGGAGAGGGCCTTGGCGGCCAGGCCGGCTTTGCCCGCGCCTGCTGCTGCGCCGCCGGTGCCGCCGGTGAAGACGGTGGTCAGGACGTTGAAGGTGACCGCTCCGGCGGCGCGGGAGGGGTTGCTGCCCCACTGGTCCCAGGCGATCAGGGCCTTGCCGGTCTCCTTCACCGCGGTCTGGGAGTCGCGTATCCAGGCGGAGTGGTCGCCGGGCAGGACGTGCAGGACGAGCATCGCGGCGGGGGAGAGCCCGGTGGCGAGTTTGGCCAGGCCGGTCCATGCCTCCTGCGCGGCGTCCCCGCCCTCGAAACCGGCCAGGGTGCCCAGGCCCTTGAGGGTGCCCCAGACCCCGTCGACGAGGAAGCCCTTGCCGAAGTCGTAGGCGTGCTCCCACACCTGCCACCAGGGCGTCGACTCCTCGACCGCCTCTCCCCAGGGCAGGCTCTTGGCCTGCTTGAGGGCATCGGCGTCGTACCCGTACACGCCCTCCTTCTTGCCGGAGCCGTCATCGATCTTCAGCGTCTTGCCGCCGACCAGGGCGACGATCTTGGCGTGACAGGCCCGTTCCACCTCCTGGAAGGCGGTCCAGACCTCGGCTATCTCGCCACGGCGCCGGTTGTTCTCCTCGACCAGGTCACCGTCCTCGCGCCACTTGTCGTCGCCTTCGGCCTTGACCCGGAAGGCGACCGCGTCCCGCTTCAGCTCCTTGAGCTTCTCCACCAGCGGGAACGCATCGTCCGAGTACGTACTCAGCGCACCGGCGATGACGCACAGGTCTGAACTCAGAGACAGCCCGGTCGCCGCCACCGGCCCGGTCGTCGCGAACAACTGCTCCGCCTCGGGCGCCTTGTAGAAGGCGCTCAGCCCGCCGAAGCTGCTGTGCACATCACCGGCAGCCGTCGCGATCGCGGCCCCGTGGCCCGACAGAGCCGTCACCTTCGTGTCGAGCAGGGCCAGGTCGCCGGTGAAGACCGGTATCCCCACCGGGTCGACCGGCTCGGTGTCACTCACCGGTGCCCCTGCATGCCCTTGAGGACGTTCAGACGTACGGCCTTCGCCGCGTCCTGCGCGTGCCTGGCCGTCTCCAGATCACCCTCGCAGTACGCGTTGGTGGCCTCGACCGCACCCAGCACGGACGCCTCGATCCGCTCGGCCGCCGCCTTGAGGTCCTTCTTGCGCTCACCCAGATACTCACCCAGCGCCGCGGCCACCGGCCCCATCGCCTGACGGGACAAAGGCGCCTGACCCGGAGCCACCGGCCCCTGAAGGTGCGTGACCGCCTGTGGGCCCGGCACCGCCGTACCCGCCGCCTGGGCCGCCTCCGACACCGTCGTCATCAGCGCCGTCAGGGCCTTCTCCAGATCACCGGCATGCGTACCGACAACCTTCAACTGCCCCTGCACACCCTGCGGTCTGATGTCCCACGCCACCATGCGAAAGCCCCCACCCTGTTGTGCCCTGCTGAAACCGGCTGATGGCCCGCTCCAACGGCACATGCAGCTGACCATGGACGGAACGAACGGTTGTTCGCTTGATCATCCTTATCAACCCGGGCGTCGCTGGCGCAATCAGCAAATCGGCAATTGGCCAACGCTGGCTCACTCATGACATTGGTGATGCGTACTGATCGCAGCCTTGTCAGTGTCGGGAGAGGTGTTTGCAGCTATGGATGTATGCGGAGTCTTCCGCCGCCCGCGCGCGAACGGTTCGCCCGTGCCTGGGCAGGGGCCGGATCTCCGCTTTGGCCGTGAGGCCCGGCTCTATCCGGCGGGCTCGGCGAAGTGGTCGAACTCGCCGGCCATGACGCCCTTGGTGAAGGCCGCCCATTTCGTCCGGGTGGTCGTGACGATGTTGGTGGGGTCGCCGGTCTCGCGGAGGTAGACGAAGTCGTCCGACCCGAAGGCGATCTCGATCCAGGGTCCGGGGCCTTCCGAGCCTTCGGGGGCGGCGCGGACCCAGGTCAGGTCGGCGGGGATGCCGGGGGTGTCAGTCACAGGTGCGGTCCTCCTTGATGGTGCGTACGAGGGCGGCCCAGGCGGTGGGAGTGGTGTGGAGTACGGCTCCGGCGGGGCCGCTGCTCTCGGTGAGGCTGACCGTGCCGGTTCTGGTTCTGGCTGCACCCACGTGTATGCATGCCTCGCCCTGTGCGCAGTAGGACGACTTCTGCCATGCGTCGGGCGACATCTTGGGTTCCTTCACGAGAAGTTGGTGGGAATTCCCGGGGCGTCAGTCACGGGTGCGGTCCTCCTTGATGGTGCGTACGAGGGCGGCCCAGGCGGTGGGGGTGGTGCGGAGTATTGCTCCGGTGGGGTCGCCGGATTCGGTGAGGCGAACGGTGCGCGCGGGCGAGGCGGATATGTGTATACACGCATCTCCTTCTCCGCAGTACGACGACTTCTGCCAGGGGGATGTGGGCACGGCGGCGTCCTTTCACAGTTCCTGTGCGATACGGCGGATGAAGTTCTGCGATTTCTTCGGGGTGAGCGCGACGGCTTCCATCCGGTCGAGGAGCGTGCGGTACTTCAGTAGCTGATGCTCGGCGTCCAGCAACACCGGCCCGTGGGACTGGTCGAGATGCACCGTGTCCAGCTGAGGAGCCGGGCCGAGCCCGTACGCGACCGATTGTCCGGATCCCGGGTAGGCGCCGGCGTCGAACGGGATCACGGAGACGGTGATGTGCGACTGGCTGCTCATCGACAAGATGTGCTCCAGCTGCTTGCGTGCTGCGTCGCGTCCGCCGAACTTCATTCGCAGAGCCGCCTCGTGTATGACGGCCGAGTATGTGACGGGAGACGCCCGGTAGATGACGTCCTGGCGCTTGATGCGGTGGGAGACGCGGTGCTCGATCTCTGGTGGCGTCAGTTGCGGCACGACCTGGCCGAACACGGCGCGTGCGTGATCCGGGGTCTGGAGCAGCCCTGGAATGTGGCAGGTGTAGGCGGTTCGCAGGGCGACCGCGTGGTGCTCGAATTCCGCCAGATCCAGCAGCCCTGTCGGGAGGATGTCCCGGTACTGCTCCCACCAGCCGGATGACCGCTCGATCGCCATGGCGGCCAGCGCATTGACGTACGCGTCGTCGGAGCAGGCGTAGACGCGGGCCATGGCACGCACCCGTTCGGGGCTCACGCCGAAACGGGCGGACTCCACGTTGCTCAACTGCCCTGAGCTGGTTCCCACCCGCTTCGCGGCCTCGGTCGCGGTCATCTCCGCCTGTTCCCTGAGCTTGCGGAGCTCAGCTCCAAGACGACTGCGACGGGCCGTGAGCGCTGGCCTCGCTGCCATCGAACTCCTCCTGATGTGGGGCTGGTCGGGCTGTCACTCGCACGAGGGAATCGGCCTGTATTTTCTCGCGATTCGACAAAAACTCTTTGCCGCGAGTCTAGTCTCGGTCTCAGGCCACCCGCCCGGAAGTACCCCGCTCGACGGAGCGGCCTCGTCACCGGGCAACCGGAAACCCGCGATCCAACTTCCCCCCGTGAACGGAGACTTCCATGGTCGGTTCCACGGTATCCCCGCCCTGGACATACACCCTCCAACTCCCGCAGGATCCCCACGCCCCCGGCGTCGCCCGTGCCACCCTCCGTAACGTCCTGCGCGTGCACGGCATGCCCGAACTCACCGAAGTGGCCGAGTTGTTGGCCAGTGAGCTGGTCACCAACGCCTACCTCTACTCCTCGGGGCCGTACTCCCTGCGCCTGCGCGACGCCGGGCGCAGCCGCATCCGGCTGAGCGTCTGGGACACCGATCCGCACATCCCCGCCCCGTTCCGATGGGGCGCCGGGACACCGGAGGAGCTGGCCGAACGCGGGCGCGGGCTGTATCTCGTCACGCTGTACGCGGAGTCCTGGGGTGCGTACCCCATGCGGGGCGGGCTGCCGGGGCAGGGCGGGAAGCTGCTCTGGGCCGAGTGCACGGCGAAGGCGTAGGGGAGGGCCTCGGAAAGGGCTGCGTGCAATGATCCCGGACCGTTCGTAAACGCCAGGGAGGCAGGGGAAGTTGTTCCGCAGAGCAACGAGCTGGATCGCCGCATTCGCGGCGATATTGGGTGTGGGGATGGCGTTCGCGCCGGGGGCATCCGCCGCGGACACCGAGGCGATCGCCAAGTCCGCCGGCCAGAAGTGGGCCCTGAAGTCGGAGGCCACCGGCAAGTACGTCTCCACCGAGATCAAGGACGGCGACAACCAGTGGGCCGAACTGCGCGCACGGAGCGACACGATCGGCGCCTGGGAGCGGTTCACGCTGCACACCGATGACGAGGGCAAGACCGTCAGCCTGAGGTTCGAGGCCAGCGGGTACTTCGCCAGCACCGAGATCGAGGACGGCGGCACCCACGACGGAATGCTGCGGGCCCGTGGTGCGAAGATCGGTGGCTGGGAGCGGTTCGCTCTCGAATCGCTGGGGGACGGGCAGTACGCGCTGAAGGGGCAGGCCGAGGGCCTGTACGCCTCCGCGGAGAAGAACGCCACCGGGAACGACCACGGGCTCCTGCGGGCCCGCGCCGGTGCCGTGGGTTCGTGGGAACGGTTCACCCTGGTGAAGGCCGGCGCGGCCGGAATCCCGGAAGGCACCACCGACGCCGGGAGCGCGGTCCCGCCGCTCGCCGGATCGGCCGCCTCGGCCGCCTCGGCCACGGCGCGCATCATGTCCTGGAACGTCTGCGGCAACATCAACACGGTGAGCCCGTGCAACGGTGGCAAGCCGATCGGCAAGGACGCCCTCACCGCGGGTCTCAAGGAGCGCCTGGCCAAGGCCGCGTCCTACCCGGATGTGATCTTCCTGCAGGAGATCTGCGAGAAGCACGCCAAGCCGGTCGAGCTGGCGCTGAAAGAGGGCCCGTACCAGTGGGACGTGCGCTTCGCGCCGATCAACTGCGACGTCGACGGGACCGGCCTGAAGGCGCAGAAGGAGTGCATGGACGCCGACGGGTACGACCGGGGCGCGTACGGCGTCGCCATCGCGGTTCCCGACGAGAACGCCTGGTACCAGGCGTACGAGTTGCCGTCCCCGGCCACGTACGTGAACAAGGACGGGGCGACCCGCAAGGCCGAGCAGCGTACGGCTGTCTGCGCCACCGTTCCGTCCCAGGCGGCCATGTACTGCGCCGCGCACTTCAGCACCGGGGGCAAGGGCTGGGACGACCCCGAGCGCACCTGGCAGAAGAGGCAGGCGGCGACGCTCATGGAGAAGGCCGACCAGCGCGGCTACCGGCCGGTCTTCGGCGGCGACCTGAACGTGAGCCCGCCCGCCCGGAACCTCGACGTACTGACGCCCGTGTACGACCGGTACCAGGAGTGCGCCGAGAAGGACGGTGTGTACGACGGTCCCGACACCAAGGACGGCGAGAAGATCGACTACATCTTCAGCCCCTACTCGTTCAGCGCGTGTTCGGTGACGGACTACGTGGGGCTGTCCGACCACTTCTCCATCCACGGCTCGGTGCCGCTGCCCGCCAAGTGAGCGGACCCTGGAGGAACCCCGGCGGGGCCCCCCCCCTAACGGGGAAGCCACAAGAAACCCAGGCTGGACGACCTCCTACTGGCAGAAAACGTGGGGCGTCCTTCCACGGTTCCCCCAATGCCCCCTCT